>DAHVLW010000134.1:0-2714 GCA_027320205.1 Acidimicrobiaceae bacterium | reverse complement strand
TCTCCGGCGGGATGAAGCAGCGCGTTGGCGTCGCAAGAGCTCTCGCACTCCAGCCGCAGGTCCTCCTGATGGACGGCAACTACCCGCATTCGACGGCGTCGAACCGGCAGGCGGTTCGGGTGCACCTCAACCTCCGGCCCGGCATGCCGCTCGTCACCGAGGTCCTCGCTACCCTGCTGACCGCCGTGCCGGTCGAGACCGCTTCGGTGATGGCGCCGGACGAGGGAGGCGAGGCGCCGATCCTCGCCGAGTTCGCCGAGCTCCTCGGTCCGGCGGTGCCGATCACCCGCCTCGCCCGGCACGACTTCTACGAGGCCGGGCGGGGCCCGAACGTCGCCCTCGCCATCGCCACCGGCGAGCAGCGCTGGTGGGCGAGCCTCCTCCTCACGATCGGCGCCATAGCGCCATAGCGCGGCAGAGCCGCGCAACCGCGACGCCGCAGGATCGCAGCGCCGCAAGCGCACGCTCAGGCGGCGGCCCCCACCGGTGCCGCTTTCGCCACCTGCTCGTGCGAGAGCGCCGCGGCGAGCACACCGGCGACGTCGTCGACGAGGTGGAAGGTCATCTCCTCCCGGACCGCCTCGGCGACCTCCTCGAGGTCCTCCCCGTTGCGCCTCGGAAGAACGACCTGGCTGAGCCCGGCGCGCCGCGCCGCGAGGACCTTCTGGCGGACGCCGCCTATCGGCAGCACGCGCCCGCGCAGCGTGACCTCTCCGGTCATCGCCAGGTTCGGGTCCACGGGAACGCCCTTCAGCAGGCTCACGAGCGCGGTCACCATCGTCACGCCGGCCGACGGCCCGTCCTTCGGCACCGCACCCTCCGGCACGTGGAGGTGGAAGCGCCGGCCGGCGAAGGCGCCGGCGTCGATCCCGAGCTCCGCGGCGTGGGAGCGGACGTAGGAGAGCGCGATCTCCGCGGACTCCTTCATCACGTCGCCGAGCTGGCCGGTCACGGTCAGCCCCTCTCCCCCCTCCATCGAGGTCGCCTCGACGAACAGGACGTCGCCGCCGGCGCCGGTCACCGCGAGGCCAGTCGCGACGCCGGGCACCGCGGTGCGGTCGGCGACCTCGGAGAAGAAGCGCGGCCGACCGAGCCAGCTGCGCACGTCGGACGCTCCGACGGTGACAGGAAGGCTGGCCGCGCCTGAGGCGACCTTGGTCGCGACCTTGCGGAACAGCCGGCCGAGCTCCCGCTCGAGCGAGCGGACTCCGGCTTCGCGGGTGTGCTGGGCGACGATGCTCCGCAGCGCCTCGTCGTCGACCTCGACCTCGCCCTCGCGCAGGGCGGCGCGCGCGAGCTGGCGCGGGACGAGGTGGTGGCGGGCGATCGACACCTTCTCGTCCTCGGTGTAGCCGTCGAGGCGGATGACCTCCATCCGGTCGAGCAGGGGCGGTGGGACGGTGTCGACGACGTTCGCCGTGGCGATGAACAGCACCTTCGAAAGATCGAGCTCGACCTCGAGGTAGTGGTCCTTGAAGGTGTGGTTCTGCGCAGGGTCGAGGACCTCGAGCAGCGCGGAGGAGGGGTCGCCGCGGAAGTCCGAACCGAGCTTGTCGACCTCGTCGAGGAGGACGACCGGGTTGACCGTGCCGGCCTCTGATAGGGCGCGCACGAACCGGCCCGGCTGGGCCCCGACGTAGGTGCGCCGGTGGCCGCGGATCTCCGCCTCGTCCCGCACGCCGCCGAGGGCGACGCGGACGAGCTTGCGGCCGAGCGCGCGCGCCACGGACTCCCCGAGTGAGGTCTTGCCGACGCCCGGCGGTCCCAGGAGGGCGAGGATCGCTCCTGCACCCCGCCCCCCGACGGGGACGAGCCCCCGGTCGGTCTGCAGCTTGCGCACCGAAAGGTGCTCAAGGATCCGTTCCTTGACGTCACGCAGGCCGTCGTGGTCCTCGTCGAGGATCGCCGCGGCCGCGCCGATGTCGAGCCGGTCCTCGCTCTCGACCCCCCACGGCAGGTCGAGCACGGTGTCCAGCCAGGTACGGATCCAGCTGCGCTCGGGGCTCTGCTCGCTCGTGCGCTCGAGCTTGGCGACCTCGCGCTCGACGGCGGCGCGCACCTTCTCCGGCAGCTCACGGCCCTCTATGCGCGCGCGGTAGTCGTCGGAGGAGCCGGCGTCGGGCTCGCCCTCGAGCTCGCCGAGCTCCTTGCGGATCGCCTCGAGCTGGCGCCGGAGGAGGAACTCTCTCTGGGTCTTCTCCATGCCCTCCTCGACGTCGGTCTTGATCCGCTCTCGCAAGGCCAAGTCGGCAAGGGTCTCGCGGGCCCAGCCGAGCACGAGGCGGAGGCGTGCCTCGACCTCCACCGTCTCGAGCGCCTCGACCTTCTGGGCGAGCGACAGATCCGGCGAGTAGCCGGAGATGTCGGCGATCTGCGAAGGTTCGGCGACCTCGGCGAGGCGCTCGGCGATGTGCCGCTGCCCACGGCTCAACAGGATGTTCTCCATCACGGCGCGGTACTCGCGCGCCAGCGCGCGGACCTCCGGCCCCGGCGGTTCCTGCTGGATCGGCTCCACCTGCACCCAGAGCGCCTGCCCGGTCCCCGGCACCGCCGTGCCGATCGTCGCGCGCTCCTCGCCGCGCACGACGACCGCGGCCGGGCCTCCAGGGAGCTCCCCGGTCTCGAGGATCTCCGAGATGACCCCGATGCGGGCGTAGCGCCCCTCGACATGGGGCACGATCACCAACCGGCCGCCGGCCGAGCCGGCGGCCTCG
>DAHVLW010000133.1:0-4183 GCA_027320205.1 Acidimicrobiaceae bacterium | reverse complement strand
GGCGCGCTTCCAGGCGATCGGGGTCAACCTCCTCGTCCTCGACGAGCCGACCAACCATCTCGACCTCCCGGCGATCGAGCAGCTCGAAGGGGCGCTCGCCGGCTTTGCGGGGACGCTCCTGCTCGTCTCGCACGACCGCCGGCTGCTCGACGCCGTCGAGCTCGACCGCACCGTCGACGTCGCCTCGCTGACCTCGACGAGGCGCTGACGACGGGGAAGAGCCGGACCAGCCGCCTGCGCCCTCGGCATGGAGGTCACACCTCCAGCCTGCGCCCGGCGTCGGCGGCGGCGAGCAGGTAGGCGGCGTCGGGCCGGATCGCCTGCTCGCGCAGGCACGCCTCCGTCAACTTGATCGCATGGGCGCCGCCGATCTCGACCGCCGCCGCCACCAGCTCCTCGCCACTCGGCAGCTCCCTCACGGAGCCCTCCAGTGGGCACCCCACGGCGAAGGCCGAGCGGATCGCCATGCAGGCCTGCCACACGTAGGCGAACGCGCTGCTCGCCGCGCCCGCCGGGAGGAACGGAAGGAGGAGGCGCAGAGCCGCCGGCGCCGTCACGCCGTGGGCGAAGGCGATCGGATCGTGCCCGCGGTTGGCCAGGTACCAGGTCGCCATAGCACGGGTCAGGTCCGAAAGGGCGCGATCGACTGACTCAGGCGGCCGGAGCGCGTCGACGGCGGCTGTGAAGCCCTCCAGCCGGCTCGCCTTGGCCGCGCCCCGGAAGATGAGGCCCTCGTCCCGCTCCTCGAGTGGGAGCGTCGGCACGCCGAGCAGCGCCTGGCTCGCGCTGCCGGTCCCTCGCGGAGCGGGAGTGGCCCCGAAGGGCCGGCAGGTGCTCGCCCAGTAGGCGAGGCCGGCGGCGAGCTCGTGACGCCGCTCCGGCGTCTCGGCTTCCTCGATGGCACGCGTCGCGTGCGCCGTGCGGATCAGCCCGTGGGCTGCGGTCGCCATCGAGCCGGCGACGAGGCGCGGCGCCCACCCGCCGACCACGTCGGCCCACGGTCCGGCGGCGAGCTCCCGCTCGAAGCGCGCGACCCAGTCCGGGTAGCGTCGGCGCTGTCCGAGCGCCCCGGCCCACTCGTCGAGCGCGATCGGCGAACCTTTCCCGGGGGCCGCCTCGAGGCTCGGCATGTACGCGTCGAGCCAGGGGGCGACGGCGTCTGGCCGGCCGAGGCGGAGGAGCGCCTCGCAGACCATCGGACCGTGATTGGACAAGCCCCCCGCGTGGTCCGGCGAGGTGCTCGCAAGGCGCGCCAAGGCCCCGTCGAGGACGTCGCTCTCCGGCTCGCGGCGCGGGATGGACGGTGGTTGCACGGTCATGCACACCAGTGTAGATATTAAAGTTCACTGGAAGTCAAGATATCTCCTCTAGGATCTCGGTCGTGCCTCCCGCGCTGCTCACCATCGGCGACGTCGCCGAAAGGACTGGGGTCGCGCAATCGGCGCTTCGCTTCTACGAGTCGGAGGGGCTCATCTCCGCCAGCCGCTCCGGCGGTGGTCAGCGCCGCTACGCCCGAAGCATGCTGCGGCGTGTCGCGTTCGTCAGGGTTGCGCAGCGCGTCGGCCTCACGCTCGAGGAGGTCCGCAGCGCGCTCGCGTCCTTGCCGGAGTCGCGCACGCCGACCAAGGCCGACTGGGCGCGGCTCTCCGCCGCGTGGCGCCCGATGCTCGATGAGCAGATCGCCGTCCTCGAGCGCCTTCGTGACGATCTCAGCTCCTGCATCGGGTGCGGGTGCCTGTCGCTCCGGGCATGCAGGCTCTACAACCCGGACGACGTTGCGGCGAGCCTCGGCGAGGGCCCGCGCTACCTCCTGTCGGACGAGCGGCCCGCGGAGGTGGTCGGCGAGCTTTCCACAGCGACCCCGGGCCGGAGGGGCGGGGCAGGGCCCTCTGGCGCGTCAGCCTCCCGCAGGTCGGCCTCCGGTCGGCGCCGTGCCCCTCAGAACGGCACGCGCCGCCAGATCGGGCCCGGCAGCAGCCGCAGCACCGCGAAGAGGAGCCGCATGTAGCCGGGGACCCAGACGACCGCCGATCCCCGCTCGATCCCGGCGACGACCGCCCGAGCGACGTCGCCCGGCTCGCTCGTGAGCGGGCGTCGCGGCATGCCGGCGGTCATCCGCGTGCGGACTGTGCCGGGGCGGACGATGGTCATGTGCACGCCGCTCCCGGCGAGGGCGTCGCCGAGCCCCTGGCAGAAGGCGTCGAGGCCCGCCTTCGCGGCGCCGTAGACGAAGTTCGCCCACCGGGCCCGCACGCCGGCGACCGAGGAGAGCACGACGAACCTCCCCGTGCCCTGGGCGCGCAGCATCCCGGTGAGCTCGGCGATCGCCGACGCCGGGCCGGTGAGGTTGGTCGTGATCGCGCGCTCGACCCCAGCGGAGCTCAGGGTTTCGAGCTCCGAAGGCGCCAGCGCCCCGACGGCGACGAGGACGAGGTCGACGGTCCCGAGCGCCTCGCGCGCCAGCTCGACGAGGAGCGCCGCGCCTCCCGGCTCGATCGCGTCGTATGGCGCGGTCTCGACCCGGCTGATCCCCGCAGCTTCGAGCCGCGCCGACGCCTTCTGAAGCGCCGGCGCGTCACGGCCGGCGAGCAGGACCGAGCGCAGCCGCCGGCGGGCGAGGAGTGCGAGCACCTCGAAGGCGATGTCGGACGTGCCGCCGAGCACCAGCGCGCTCTGCGGCATTCCCGTGACGTCGTTCACGCGCCGATCTTCGCGCCCCCGGATGCGGCGGCGAAGCGAAAGCCGGGGCTTGCGAGCTCCTGCCCGTCGTCGAGGACGAGGTAGGCCTCGTAGGCCGGCAGTCCCTCGATGCGGGCGAGGACCTCCTCGCCACCGGCCCCGAGCGCCGTGGCGAGGGCGTCGGCCATCGCAAGGCTCGGACCGGTCACGGACGCCGACGCGACCCCGCGTGCCGGCGCGCCGGTGAAGGGGACGAGGAGATGGTTGCCGCGCTCGTAGCGGGCCGAGGTCGCGACGGCGCGCGAGCGCATCTCGACGACGCAGGCGAGCGCGCCGGGGCGCCAGGGATGGCGGATGCCGATCCGCCAGGGCTCGCCGGGGCGGTGCTCCCCGTAGCCCGCCAGATCGCCCCCGGAGTTGACGAGCGCGGCGCGCGCCCCGCCGCGCTCGATGGCCGCCAGCGCGCGCTCGGCGGCCCAGCCCTTCACGAGCCCGGTCGGGTCGAACCCGCCCGGCATCGACCACGCGTCGAACCATCCGCCCGAGGCAAGCCGGGCCTCGGCGCAGAGCCCGAGGACCTCGGCCACGTCGGCGCCTCCGTCCTCGAAGGCGACCTCGCCGCGGCGGATGCGCGAGATCGTGCTCGCCTCGTCGAAGGTCGAGAACGTCGCGTCGTCCCGATGGAGGATCGCGCAGGCTTCGGCGATCATCTCGGCGACGGCGCCGGCTCGGAGCGGGCGGCCGGCGGCGTCCCGCGTGTCGACGGTGAAGGAGACGACCGTGCCCATCACCTCCTCGGCGTGCGCGACGAGATCGCTCAACGCACGTGCAGCTTGTCGAGTGCCGACTGGAGTGACGCCTGGTAGGCGTACGAGGTGTACGTCGCCCCCGAGATGCCCTGGATGTTGGCGCTCTGCACGTGCAGCACCTCGGATCGAAGCGTCGGGACGACGTACTGAGCGAGCTGGGCGGAGTAGGAGTCGGCGACCTGGATCTGGGCGATCGAGACGTTGACTATCCGGCCGCCCTTGACGCTCACCCGCACCGAGAGCTCGCCGTAGCCGTACTGCTCGATCTTGCCGGCGGCAGTGCGACTGCCGCTGCCCGCGCCGGAGCGCGCCGGGCTCGAGCTGCTGCCCGCAGCGGCCGCGTGCGCCGACTGGCCGGATCCGCCTGCGGGAGAGGAGCCGTGCCCCGTTGCCGCAGAAGACGCGTTCCCGCCGGTCGGGGAGGAAGCACCTGAAGCACCTGCGCCGGCTCGAGACGAGGCGTGCCCGCCGGAGGGGGACGTGGTCGCCCCTCCGGTCCCCCCGCCTGCCGGGATCGTGACGTCGACCTTGCGGGTGTGGAAGCCGAGCACGCCGACGAGGCCCGCGGTGGTGGCGGTGATGATGATCGGTGACTTGCGCATCGGTGGGCCCCCTCCTCGAGGGCGTCAGAGGCCGGACGCCTCGGTCAGAGGCTGAATGCCTCGTGGTGGATTCGGGACGGCTCGAGACCGGCC
>DAHVLW010000115.1:0-1849 GCA_027320205.1 Acidimicrobiaceae bacterium | reverse complement strand
CGGCGCTGCCGGAGGCGGCCCCGCTCGTCGCCGAGCTGTTCGAGGAGTACGGGGAGGAGATCAGCGCCGGCTGCGTCCTCTCGGAGCTCGCGGGGATCACCTCGACGATGCTCGACGGCGCGCCCGAGGAGGAGGACGAGGAGCGCCTCGAGCGCATCTTCGCGGCCGTCGAGGTCGTCGCGACGACGCCCGGCGTCGACGTGGTCGAGCTCGTCGCCTTCTCGTTCCTCGACGGACTGAGCCCCGGCGCGCTCGTCCGGGCCCAGCCCTACGTCGGCCCGACGACCGAGGACGTGCTCGAGCGCCTCGTCGCCGACGACCTCGACCTCGAGCGCGGCGACGCCCCGGGCTGAGCGTCAGGCGCCGAGCCGTGCGCAGAGGGCGCGCGCGGTCTCGAGCCCTTCTGCGAACGCCCGCACCGCGTCGAGCCCCGCGACGTCGCGGGCGCCGCCGACGACCACGTGTCGCGCCCCCGACGCGGCGACGAAGGCCGCGACTGTGCCCTCCGGCTCCTGGCCGGTGGCGACGACCACGGTGTCGCCTGCGAGCAGGCGGCGCTCGCCCGAGGGTTCGACCACGTGCAGGCCGTCCTCGGCGATCCGCTCGTAGCGCACGCCGCTCACGACCTCGACCCCGAGACGGCGAAGCTCGGCGAGGACCGCCCAGCGCGTCGAGCGGCCGAGCCGCTCGCCAAGACGGGTGCCCCGGTGGACGACGGTCACCCGCCGCCCATCGGGGCGCCCGGCGCCTTCCTCGCGTGCCGCGAGGTGCGCGACGTCGATCGCCACGCCGCCGCCGCCGATGACGACGACGCGCTTGCCGAGGGCGCCGGCGGCGAAGGCCTCCGGATACGCAAGGACGTGCGGGAGGTCGGCGCCTGGGAGCTCGAGGACGCGCGGGCGCGTGCCGGACGCGACGACCACGGCGTCGAACGCACGGAGAGGTCCCACATCCTCGGGGACCGCCCTGCGGCGCAGCCGCACGAGGACGCCGAGCCGCACGAGCTCCCCGGCGTAGCAGGCAACCGTCTCGGCGTAGTCCTCCTTCCCGGGCACCCTGCTCGCCCAGCGAAACTGGCCGCCGAGGCAGTCGGCCGCTTCCCACAGCTCCACCTCGTGCCCTGCCTCGGCGAGCTCACGTGCCGCCGACAGCCCGGCCGGTCCCCCGCCGAGGACGGCGATGCGCCGCGGCACGGGGGCCCGGGGGGGCCGGCCCAGCTCGACCTCCCTTCCGGCTCGAGGATTGACCATGCAGGAGACCTCGCCGTCGGCGATCGAGCGGTCGATGCAAGCCTGGTTGCAGGCGATGCAGACGTTGATCCCGCGACCGCTCCGTCCCCTGGTGACGAGCTCGGGATCGGCGAGAAAGGGCCGGGCCATCGAGACGAAGTCGGCGCCCGACTCCTCGAGGAACGCCTCGGCGCGATCGAGCCGGTTGACGCGGGTGCCGGCGATCACCGGCGCATCGCCGACGGCTGCCTTGACCCGCCGGGCGACGGGTGCGAAGCAGCCCGGCGGCACGACCGTCTGCGTCGTCGGCACCGGCGACTCGTGCCACCCGAGGCCGACGTCGACGGCGTCCGCGCCGGCCTCGACGAGGAGAACCGCGAACCGGTCGACGTCCTCCGGCGTCGTCCCGCCCTCGATGAGGTCGTCGCCGGTGATCCGGACGATCACCGGGAACCCGGGCCCGGCGGCGGCCCGGACCGCTCGTGCGACCTCGACGCCGAAGCGCGCCCGGCGGCGGGCGTCGCCGCCCCAGGCGTCGTCACGCCGGTTGGTGATCGGCGAGAGGAACTGGTCGATCAGGTAGCCCTCGGAGGCCATCACCTCGACGGCGTCGAAGCCGA
>DAHVLW010000114.1:0-1902 GCA_027320205.1 Acidimicrobiaceae bacterium | reverse complement strand
GCCGCGCTGCCGCCGGGCACCTACCTCGACCTCGTCGTCAAGGTGGAGAAAGACTGGCAGAGGCGCCCGGAGATCATCTCGCGTCTCGGCTACTGAGCCGCGCAGGTCGACCCCGGCGGGGGCCCCGGCGGGGGCCCCGGCGACGAGGGCCCCGGCGACGACCTCCGCCTCGTCGCCCGGCATCTCGCCTCCTACGACGCGGGGCCCGTCAGGATCCGTACGGGCGCCGACTGTGCCGGTTCACCTCGCGCGGCCGCCTGCTCGTCTATGGCGCGAAGGAACGCCTCCGCCTCCGAGCGGTCGCGGGTCCGGCGCATCGGCGGCAGGGCGCGAACAAGGTCCCAGCGGTAGCTCGCCCTCGCGAGGCGCGGGTCGAGGACGGCGACCACGCCCCGGTCCGACGCCGTCCGGATCAGGCGCCCAGCGCCTTGCGCGAGGAGGCTCGCCGCACGGGGCAGGTCGATCGTCCGGAAGGCGTCGCGCCCAGCGCGCTCGCGACGGGCCTCGGCGAGGGGGTCGTCGGGCCGCTGGAAGGGAAGACGGTCGATCGCCACGAGCGAGAGCGTGGCTCCCGGCACGTCAACCCCCTGCCAGAAGCTCATCGTCGCGAACAGGCACGCTTCCGGCGTCTCGCCGAAGGCTTCGAGCAGCGCCACCTTCGACCGCTCGCCCTGGACGAGGATCGGGTGGGCGAGTCGCCGCTTCAGCGCCTCGGCGGCACGCTCCATCGCGCCTCGGCTCGTGAACAGGGCGAGGGCACGCCCGCCCGCCGCCGAGATGAGGGCGGCGAGCTCGTCGACGATGGCCTGCTCGCTCTCGGGGCTGCGCCGGTCGGGCAGGTGCGCCGCGCAGTACAAGAGGGCGTTCCGCTCGTAGGCGAAGGGGCTGCCCACGTCGATCTCGCGCACCTGCCCGGGCTCGGCCCCGAGGCGGGCGGCGAGACCGGCGGGGACGGTCGCGCTCGTGAGAACGACGGGCATGCGGGAGAAGACCTGCTCGGCGAGGATCGGCGCGACGTCGATCGGCGCGATCTCGAGCGTCGGGCGCGGCCCGTCCTCGACCCAGGCGACCTCCCCCTCGCCCAGCTCGGCAAGCCGGGCGAGCTGCTCGCGAAGGTGCCCGACGGCGAGCGAGCTGCGCGTGAGGCGCTGGGCCACCTCGTCCGCGCCCGCCCGCTCCGAGGTGGCTTCGAGCGCCCGGCGCAGCTCGGCACCGAGGCGCTCGAGCCTGCTGCGGGCGAGCTCGACCGCCTCGCCGAGGGCGCCGAGGGCGCCGGGGACGAGGCGCCGCCCGGGACAGGCCGCAAGGAGGTCCTCCAGGCGGGCGGCCACCTCCAGGACGTCGTCGGCGGCACGCGCGCCGCTCGAGGTCCCCCCTCTGCCGGCACCTCGGTCGACCACGCCGGGGCGCTCCGGCTGGCCAAGGGCGGCGCGGGCGCCGAGCGCGGCAACACGGAGCCTCCCCGCGCCGATCTCGACGCCGAGGGTGCGCGTGAGCACCTCCTCGAGCTCGTGGGCCTCGTCGACGATGAGTGCGTCGTGCTCGGGAAGGACGGCTCCCCCGCCCGCCAGGTCCGCCCCGAGCAGATGGAGGTTGACGACGACGATCTGGGCCTCGGCAGCCCGCTGCCGCGCCTGCTCGGCGAAGCAGTCGGCTCCCGAGGGGCAGCGCGAGGCGCCGGGGCACTCCTCGGAGCCGACGCTGAACGAGGACCAGACGCGCGGGTCGGGCTCCTCGGCGAGCTCGGCGCGGTCGCCCGTCTCGGTGGTCGCGGCCCACCGTGCGACGGCGCGCGCCTGGGCGCCCAGCCGGGACGGCTCCGGCTGGCCCTCGACGTCGGGCGCATCCCCCGCGGCTGCGAGCGTCTGCGCCGTGCCGCCGGCCTGCATCTCTCGAAGCCGC
>DAHVLW010000110.1:0-5822 GCA_027320205.1 Acidimicrobiaceae bacterium | reverse complement strand
GCGGCTTCGGCGGGCTCACGGTGCTGCGCGCGCTCATCGACCTCCTGCCACGCGAGCGCTTCGTCTACGTCGGGGACACGGGGCGCTATCCCTACGGCCCCCGCCCGCCCGTGCAGGTGCTGCAGTTCAGCCGGCAGATTGCCACGTACCTCGCCGACGTCGAGAGGGCGAAGATGGTCGTGGTCGCCTGCAACACCGCCGCGTCGGCGTCCCTCGAGACGCTCCGGGCGGAGCTCGCGGTCCCCGTGGTCGGAGTGATCGAGCCGGGGATCCGTGCCGCCCTCGACGCGACCCGCAACGCGAGCGTCGGCGTGATCGGGACGGTCGGGACGATCGCCTCCGGCGCCTACCAGCGCGCCGCCGGGCGGCTCGCGCCGGGCGTCGACGTCCACTGCGCCGCCTGCCCGGGGTTCGTCGAGTTCGTCGAGCGGGGCGAGACGGAGTCGGACCAGGTCCACGTGCTCGCCGAGCGGCTGCTCGCGCCGCTTCGGGACGCCGGCATCGACACGATGCTCCTCGGCTGCACCCACTACCCCTTCCTTGCCCGGACGATCGGGGACGTGATGGGCCGTGGCGTGCTCCTCGTCTCGTCCGCCGACGAGACGGCCTTCGACGTTCGCCGTGCGCTCGGCAGGTCGGAGCCGAGCCCGACGGGCGAGGGGCGGGGGACCGGTGCGAAGGGTGCAGCCGCCGCTGCGGGCGCCGGGCGGGGCCCCGGAGCCGCGCCCGACCGCCGTCACCGCTTCCTCTCCTCGGGGGATCTCGGCTGGTTCGTCGAGATGGGTCGCCGCCTCCTCGGACCCGAGCTCGACGCGGCCGACCCGGTAACGTTCCAGCCGGCCGGCCGGAAGGAGCCCTGACATGGAGACCCCGACCCTGACGCGCCGCGACGGGCGCGCGGTCGACGAGATGCGCTCGATCGAGCTCGTGCGCGACTACACCGAGTTCGCCGCGGGCTCCGTGCTCGTCGTCGTCGGTCGCACGAAGGTGCTCTGCACCGCTTCGGTCGTGGAGGACGTGCCTCGCTGGATGCGGGGCACCGGGCGGGGATGGGTAACGGCGGAGTACTCGCTGCTCCCGGGCTCCTCCCCAGAGCGGGTGGAGCGCGAGGCGACTCGAGGCCGGCAGTCCGGGCGCACGCAGGAGATCCAGCGGCTCATCGGCAGAGCGCTGCGCGGCACCTGCGACCTTGCGGCGCTCGGCCAGCGGCAGGTCGTCCTCGACTGCGACGTGCTCCAGGCCGACGGCGGGACGCGCGCAGCCGCCGTCTCGGGCGCCTACGTCGCGCTCCACGACGCCTGCACGAGGCTCGTCCAGGCAGGCAGGATCGGCGCGGTCCCGCTCTCAGACGCCTGCGCCGCCGTCTCCGTAGGGGTCGTCGACGCCGTGTGCATGCTCGATCTCGACTACTCGGAGGACTCCCGCGCCGAGGTCGACATGAACGTCGTGATGACCGGGTCGGGGCGCTTCGTCGAGGTCCAGGGGACGGCCGAGGGCCTGCCCTTCAGCCGCAGCGAGCTCGGGGAGCTGTTGGACCTCGCTGCTTCGGGAGTCGGGCGGATCGTCGAGCTCCAGAAGGAGCTGCTCGCCGAGCCGCCGGCGCGGCGGGAGGAGGCGTGACCACCCCGGCGGCTGCCGGGGCTGGCGGCGCGGCGGGTTCCGGCATGGCCGGCGCGTCGGCGACCCGCGTGGGCCGCCCGATGCTCGTGCTCGCGACGGCGAACCCGGACAAGAAGGCCGAGATCGCCGAGATCCTCGCGGCCGTGCTCCCCGGAGTGGGGCTGCTGGCGCGCCCTGCGGAGATCCCCGAGGTCGAGGAGACAGGCGGCAGCCTCGAAGAGAATGCGCGCCTCAAGGCCCGGGCGCTCGCCGAGGCGACCGGGCTCGGGGCGCTCGCCGACGACACGGGGCTCGAGGTCGACGCCCTCTCGGGCGCGCCGGGTATCCGATCGGCGCGCTTCGCAGGCCCGGGCGCGACTTACGCGGACAACGTAGCGAAGCTTCTCGAGGCTCTCGCCGGGACCTCGCACCGTTCCGCCCGGTTCAGGACCGTCGCGTTCGCGCGGCTTGCGGATGGCCGGGAGCTCGCCTGCGAGGGCGTGCTCGAGGGCTCGATCGCCGAGGCGCCCCGCGGCGACGGCGGCTTCGGCTACGACCCGGTGTTCGTCCCGGCCGACGGGGACGGGTGGACCCTCGCCGAGCTCCCTCCCGGGGCGAAGCACGAGATCTCCGCCCGGGGGCGGGCGTTCCGGCGCCTCGCCGGGATGCTCCTCGAGGCGGTCGGGCCGTGCGCGTAGTCGTCGTCGGCGCCACCGGCCACATCGGCGGGTACCTCGTCCCGCGGCTCGTCGCCCTCGGGTACGAGGTCGTCGCGCTGAGCCGCGGGCGCCGCGAGCCCTACCGCCCGCACCCTGCCTGGTCGGGCGTCGAGTCCATCGCCGTCGACCGCGACACCGAGGATGCCGCCGGCCGCTTCGGCCGGCTGGTGGCAGATCTCGGCGCCGACGTCGTCGTCGACCTCCTCTGCTTCACGACCGCCTCGGCAGAGCAGCTCGTCGAGGCGCTGCGCGGGACGGGCACGTACCTCGTGCACTGCGGGACGATCTGGGTGCACGGGCACGGCGTCGAGGTACCCGTCACCGAGGACGCGCCGCGGCAGCCCTTCGGCGAGTACGGGACCGGGAAGGCGGCGATCGAGCGGCTGCTCCTCACGGCTGCCCGCCGGGGCGACCTCCGTGCGACCGTCCTCCACCCCGGGCACATAGTCGGTCCCGGCTGGGTCCCGGTCAACCCGGCGGGCAACTTCGACCCCGCGGTGTACGCGCGCCTCGCCGCCGGCGAAGAGGTCGCGCTGCCGGGACTCGGCCTCGAGACGCTGCACCACGTGCACGCCGACGACGTCGCCCAAGCCTTCGAGCGTGCGATCGACCATCCCGGCGCGGCCTGCGGCGAGTCGTTCCACGTCGTCTCCGAGCGCGCCGTGACCCTGCGAGGCTTCGCCGAGGCCGTCGCCTCGTGGTTCGGCTCGGAGCCGCGCCTCACCTTCCTCCCCTTCGACCGCTGGAGGGGGACGGTCGGACCGGAGGAGGCGTCCACGAGCTGGGAGCACATCGCCCGCAGCCCTTCGATGTCCCTCGCCAAGGCCCGCTCGCTCCTCGGCTACCGGCCGCGCTACAGCTCGCTCGAAGCGGTGGCCGAGGCGCTCGGCTGGCTGGTGGCCCACGGAGGGCTCGACACGGGCGGGCGCCTTCCCGCACTATGACCCACCTGCTCGTCACGAACGACTTCCCGCCGAAGATCGGCGGCATCCAGTCGTACCTCTTCGAGCTCTGGCGGCATCTTCCGCCGGAGGATTTCGCCGTGCTCACGATCGCGCACGCCGGCGCGGCCGAGCACGACGCTCGGGCCGGGTTCCGTATCGAGCGACTCGACGTGCCGTTGATGCTCCCGACCCGGCGCGTCCGCGACGCGATCGTCCGCCTCTCGCGGGAGATCGGCGCCTCGCTCGTCGTCCTCGACCCCGCCCTGCCGCTGGGCCTCATCGGGCGGCGGCTCCCGCTTCCCTACGCGCTCGTCCTCCACGGCGCCGAGGTGACGGTGCCGGCGCGGCTCCCGCTCACCCGTGAGCTGCTGGCGCGCGTGGTCGCCGGGGCACGGCTCGTCGTCGCGGCGGGTGGTTATCCGGCGGCCGAGGCGCGTCGCGCCGCCGGCCGCCGGATGCCGGCGACGGTCGTGGTCCCGCCGGGGGTCGACACCGAGCGGTTCCATCCGCTCGACCCGGGCGAGCGAGCCGCGGCGCGCCGGCGCCTCGGCCTCCCGGTGGAGGGGCGGCTCGTGGCCAGCGTCAGCCGGCTCGTCCCGCGCAAAGGAATGGACGTCCTCGTCGAGGCGGCAGCTCGGCTCGCGCCCGATCGGCCCGACCTCTGCGTCGCGATCGCCGGGACGGGGCGCGACGCCGGCCGGATCGCGCGGACGGCGCGTCGCAGCAGCGCCCCGGTCCGGTTGCTCGGTCGGCTGGGCGACGAGGAGGTCGCGCTCCTCGACGGAGCGTGCGACGTCTGGGCGATGCTCTGCCGGACACGGTGGCTGGGTTTGGAGCAGGAGGGCTTCGGCATCGTGTTCCTCGAGGCGGCGGCCGCCGGCGTCGCGTTGCTGGCGGGAAGGAGCGGCGGCGCGCACGAGGCCGTGCTCGACGGGGTGACCGGCCTCGTCGCCGATCGCCCGGGCGACGTCGTCGTCGCCGCCGACGCGCTCGCCCGGCTCCTCGACGACGCCGAGCTGCGGGCGCGCCTCGGCGCCGCGGCGAGGGCACGTGCGCTCGAGGAGCACGACTACGCGCAGCTCGCCGCTCGCCCCGCCTCGGCGCTCGAGGGCGCGGCCGGCTGAGCGGCCGTCAGGACCGCGAGATCAGGATCTTCGAGGTCTTCGAGCCGCCCTCGAGGACAGGCACCCTCACCTCGAGGATGCCGTCCTTGTAGCTCGCCTTGATGTCCGACTCGGCCGTGCCCGGCGGGAGCGGCAGCGTCCGGGAGAAGGCGCCGTAGCGCAGCTCTGACCGGCGGATGCTCGCCTGCTCGACCTTGTGCTCCTGGCGGCGCTCGGCCCGGATCTGCAGCATGCCCTCCGAGATCGACACGTCGATGTCGCGGTCGGGGTCGACGCCGGCGATCTCTGCCCGCACGACCAGTTCACGACCTTCGTAGAGCTCCTCCACCTTGATCTCGTCCTCGGAGAGCATGCGTCGCCAGAGCCGGGTGGGATGGAACGGCCAGTCGAACAACAGGCCCCGGTCGAACACTTCAGGCCAGGGCGAGCTCTCGGGGTCACGTCGGATCATTGACATGTCCGGCACCTCCTTGTTGCCCGCAGCACCATTCTACGGCGGGGCCGGCCGCCGAGCCCCGGCGCGAGCTGGTTCCGGAAAGCCTCGACCTGCCGCCGAGCCCGCCGCCCGGGCCGTCCGCCGCAGGCTGCGCGGCCCGCTCGCCGTGTCCGTCGCCCGCTGGGTGCCTCGCTTGCGGGGCGTCAAGCGAGCGTCAGGACCACGCCCGCGAGCCCGAGAGCGGTGACGGCGACGACGAGCGCCGTCGTGGCCCACCGGCGCGCGCCGTGCAGGCGTGCGGCCGGCGGCAGCGCCCGGCGCTCCATCGCGAGCAGGAAGCCGAGGACGACCGGAAGCAGGGCGGCGTTCATCACCTGCACGTCGATGCTGAGGTCGACGAGGTTCGGCGCGAGGACGACGACGATCGCGGCGAGGGCGAGCGCAGACACGCAGAGCGTCCGGAACTTCCATGCGAGACGTGGCGACTCGTTGAGGCTGTGACGCCACCCGAGCACCTCGGAGAGACCCCAGGCCCCTCCGACGGTGACCACGAGCGTGGCGACCACCGCCGCGCCGAGCATCCCGAGACCGAAGAGCAACCGAGCGGTCGCCCCGCCGAGGAAGGGCTCGAGCGCCCCGGCGATCTGGCCGATCGTGTCGAGCGCCCTGCCGCTCCCGGTCCTGCCGATCGTCGCCGCCGTGGCGACGAGGATGGCGATCATCACGACCTGGGTGACGACGGCGCCGATCGCGGTGTCGGCGCGGGCGCTGCCGATGCGGCGCGGGCCGACGCCTTTGTCGACGACGGCCTGCTGCTGGTAGAAGACCATCCACGGCATGATCACGGCCCCGACGTTCGCCGCGACGAGCTCGAAGTAGGAGCGGCTCGCGACGAGCGGGCTCGATGCGGCGTGCCACAGCGCGGACGGCTCGGGGTGCGCGAGGAAGGCCGCCGGCACGAACACGAGCTCGAGCAGGCCGACCGCGATCGCCGCGAGCT
>DAHVLW010000018.1:0-1949 GCA_027320205.1 Acidimicrobiaceae bacterium | reverse complement strand
CGGTCTTGCCGACCCCTCCCTTGCCCGAGAAGACGATGACCACCGGGGCGCGTCTCGACTGGGTGCGTCTCGAGGTGGCGGCCGGCGACGACTTCGGGGGCCGGAACATGGTCTCTGCGGCGAGGGTCTCGGGGATGACCTCGCTGCGCTGGACGGGGGCGACCCAGCCGCGCTCGGTCGGCACCGGGGGGCGGAGATCCCGGAGCGGAGCTTGCGCGGGCGGCGGCTGGGCCGGCCGGGGTGCGGACGGGATCTTGGGCGCCTCGAACGGGCTGGGCGGCTGGACCAGCGGGGTCGGCTCGGGCGCTGCGCCGTTGGTGTCGGGCACAGAGCCGCGAACGCTCCCGTCGGCCTCGACGACGACCGTGCCGACCGGCGCGCCGCGCGCCGGAGCGCCGAAGCGGCCCATGATCGTGTCCAGGTCCGCCGGGAGCTCGACGGTGCGCGCCCCGGGCGGGACCTCGTCGAGGCCGAGCAGCTCGGAACGGGCGACGAGCACGGCCACGTTGCGCCGCAGCTGGAGCGCGACCCACTGGCGCAGTGCCGGCGCCTCGGCGCCACGGTGCTCGGCGACGATCGCCACGTAGCTGCGACCCGCCGCGGCGGCCTCACGCACCGCAGCGGTGACCTCCGCGGCTCCCGTGGCGCTGTCGGCCAGCACGTCGTAGCCCGCCGTGACGAGCGCGCGCGCCAGGCCGGGGAGGCCGATGACGGCGATCTGGGGGGCAGTCATCGGGCCGGCACGGACTCGAGGCGGGTGCGCATGCCCGTCCTGTGCACCGGCCCCGCGATCGGCAGCCGGTTGGTGCTACCGCCCGGCGATGCGATGCCAGCCGATGTCGCTCTCGATCACGAACTCGTCAGGGTCTTGGCCGCGCTCGAGCAGCCCGAAGGCCCTTTCCGCCCAGTGGTGGACCGACTCGTACGGCCAGACGTCTTCGGCCGGGGCGAGGCCGTACGCGCGGCGGCGCCAGCACGCCCAGCGCAAGGCGTCGACGAGGCCGGCATGGGCCGGCACCGCCTCGAGGAGCGCCCGGGCCTCGGCGAAGGCGGGGCGCCAGCCGGCGAAGGCTGCGACGAGCACCCGCGCCGCACCGGGCGCCAGGTCGTCGGCGAGGGGAGCGAAGGCCGGGTCGCGCTCGGGTGACCCCCAGGCGAGCTCGACGAGGTCGGTGCCGTCCCTCCAGGTGCCAAAGGCCCGCCCCGAGGGCCAGCGAGGCGGCTCAGGCCCCCCAGGAGCGCCTGAGAGCGCCGCTGTGGCCCGAGGGGCCGCTCCAGAGCCCCCAGGGGCTCCTGGGGCCTCCTGGGGGGCTCTCGCCGGGCCTGTGGCGATCGGCTGGTCCGGCGCTCCCACCCCCTCCGCCAGCGCGAGGGTCCGCCAAGGGTCGTCCGGCGGCAGCGTGCGCACCACGTCGGCCGTGGTGCCGGCGAAGACGAGAGCGACGAGCTCAGGGTCGGCGGCGGGCGCCTCGCCCAGCGCCTCGTCGAGGCGGACCAGCCGGCGGAGCGGGAGCAGCGGCTCGACGAGGCAGACCGCCCAGCGCAGGCATGCGTCGACGGAGCGACGACGCTCCGAGGAGCGTCCCGGTGGCACCGACGCAGGCTAGCGCACCTGGGATCGGCCGCTGAGCTGGGAGAACGTGGTGCTGGGCAGGCGTGGGCAGGTGATGGGCAGGTGATGGGCACCCCGATTTCGAGACAAAACCCCTGGTAGATAGATAGATAGATAGATGATGGGCAGAATGTCCATCTATCTATCTATATAGGTGCCCCTATAAGACTTTCTCTCTCTCTAACATTACGAACCTGTAATGTTAGCTACCCCCCTCTCTCTGTCTATATGTGTCCCTCTATACCCCCCCATAGAGCCTGCCCATACCTGCCCACGCCGAGAAAGTCCAGCGTAACCCGTGTTTTTCGAGTCGGCGTACCTGCCCACGTGGGCAGGT
>DAHVLW010000011.1:0-5540 GCA_027320205.1 Acidimicrobiaceae bacterium | reverse complement strand
AGCCGTCGAGGACGAAGCCTCCGCTCCTGGCGAGCGCCTCCTCGAGGTCCGGGACGATGGCCGACATCACGAGCTCGTCCGGCGCGAGCTCGCCGTGCACCAGGGCGTCGGCGACGGCCTGCCCGAGCGGCGTCGCCGACGCCACCTCGCGGCGCAGGACGTCGCCGCTGGCGAGGTGGACCAGTCCGAGGCGGGTCGCCAGGCGCTCGGCCTGCGTGCTCTTTCCGGCGCCGGGTCGAGCGAGCAGCACAAGTCGGCGCGTGCTCGTCACGACCGAGGACATGGCTGGACTCCCGATTGATCGACTCGGCCCACCGCGCGCACCTCCGACGAGCCCGGCGACGCTTCGACGCCACGCTGGCGCGACTTTGCCGCGCTGCCAAGGGGCGAAGGTCCCGAAGGTCCCATGATCTCCGAAGCACCCGAAGCACCCCATCCTGCCGTGTCCCCGGAAGGATCGCCAAGCGTCACGACAGCATCGACGAGGCGCCCGATGTCCGGCTCGTGGCTGACGATGAGCACCGCGCGGTCGCCAGTGGCCTCGAGCAGCTCCGAGAGAACTTCGGGGGCCGTGACCGGGTCGAGGTGGGCGGTGGGCTCGTCGAGGAGGAGGACCGATCCCTCGGCGAGGAGGGCGCGGGCCATGCCGAGCCGTTGCCGCTCGCCGGCGCTCACCGCCCGGGCGCCAGAGCCGAGGTCGGTCGCCAGGCCGTCGGGGAGCGAGGCGTACCAGCTGCTCAGGCCGGCTCGGTCGAGCACCTCCACGAGCTCGGCGTCGGAGGCGGCAGGCCGGGCCAGGCGGAGGTTGTCGGCGAGGCTCGTGGCGAAGACGTGCGTCTCGTCAGCCATCCAGCCGACGTGGCGGGCGATCCCCTCCCTCGTCATCTCCGAGACGTCGACCTCTCCCAAGGTGGCTCTCCCACTCGCCACGCTCACGAAGTGGAGGAGCGCGTGGAGCGCGGTCGTCTTGCCCGACCCGCTCGCCCCGGTGAGCGCCACGCGCCGACCCGACCCTGCCTCGAGGGAGACGCCCTGCAGCACATGGTTCCCGCCGAGGGTGAGGTCCACCTCGCAGAGCGCCGCCGCGATCGGCCCTGTCGCAGGACTCCGGTCGACGGCGGGCTCGGGTGCCGGCCGCCGGGCGGCGGAGAGCACGTCCAGGCGGCGCGCGGCCGCCCGGCTGGCGTCCACGTCGCCGAGGACCGAGGCGAGCCCGGCGACCTGGTCGAATACGGAGAGGGCGACGAAGGCGACGACAGCGAGCATGACCCCGGACAGGTGCCCCTCGTCGTGAACGGCGAGCCCCGCCCCGACGACGGCGACCATGGCCGCCCCGGAGAGGAGGGTCCCCGCTGCCCGGCCCAGTCCGAGGCCGGTCGACCGGCGGCGTGCGGCGGTCATCGAGCGCCGGCGAACCTCCGAAAGGCGCTCGCGGAGGAGGTCCTCACGCTCGTACGCCACGAGCTCGGGCGCCGATCGGAGCGCGTCGACGACGGCCTCGGCGAGCTCGGCACGCAGCCGGGCTTCGGCCTCCGCTCCCGGGCGGGCGAGCCGCGCCGAGCCCAGAGCGCCGAGGACCACCGCGCCGGCGCCGGCCGCGAGGAGCGCGCCGAGCACTGGCTGCACGAGGCACGCAAGAGCCGCCCCAATCACGACGCTCGCGGTCACGTCGATGGCGGCTCCGAGGCGCTTGGCGAGACCCTCCGCCACGAGCTCGGTGTCGGACACGAAGCCCGAGACGACCGCCCCGGATCCCCTGCCCTCGAGGCCTCCCGGGACGAAGGGCTCCAAGAGGTCGTAGAGCCGGACGCGAAGCGCCCCGAGCCTCGACAGCGACAGATCGTGCACACCGAGGCGCTCCAGGTAGCGTGCGACCCCCCTGCCGAGGGCGAATGCCTGCACGGAGCCGATGGCGACCGACAGGACGAAGATCGGCGGGCGCTCCGAGGCGCGCGCGATCAGCCAGCCAGACGTGGCGAGCAGCCCGATGCCACAGATCGCGGCGAGTGCCCCCGATGCCGCCGCGGGAGCGAGCCGCCTGCGCCCGAGCTCGAGCGAGCTCATGCCGGCACCGGGGCGCACGGCAGCACTCCGCCTCCGGGGGGCCGCGCGTCGCCGACCGGCTTCGTGTGCGGCATCCGTCGGCTCGTTCGCCGCGGGTCGTGCGATTGCTGCAGCACGGGGACGAACCCGCCGCCGCGGAGCACGACGACCCGATCGGCGATGGCGAGCACGGCCGGGCGATGGGTGATCACGAGGGCGCTTCGACCTTCGAGCACCCCGTGGAGCGCCTCGAGGACCGCTTCCTCGCCTTCCCGGTCGAGGTGAACGGTCGGCTCGTCGAGGACGTAGAGGGAGGCGGGTCGCAGCATCACCCGGGCGAGCGCGACGCGCTGGCGCTCCCCGGCCGACGTTGGCCGGCCGCCCTCGCCGAGGCGGGTGGAGAGCCCGAGGGGCAGTCTCGCGACGAGCCTGCGGGCGCCGACCTTCGCAAGGGCGGCATGCAGGTCGGCGTCCGAAGCGCTCGGCGCGGCCAGGCGCAGGTTGTCGGCCAAGGTCCCGCGCACGAGTGTCGGCCGCTCGGGAAGGTAGGCGAGCTTGCGGCGCCACTGCCGAAGGTCGAGGTCGCGTAGGTCCGCACCACCCGCTGTGACCGAGCCCTTGGTCGGCGAGCTGAAGCCCAGGAGCAACGAGGCGACCGTGGACTTCCCAACCCCGTTCGCCCCTACGAGCGCGACGGTCTCCCCCGGGGAGATGACGAGGGTTGCATCGTCGAGGACAGGTTCTGCACGGCCGGGGAACATGACCTGCAACTCCCGGAGGGCGACCGGCACGAGTGCCGGGTCCGGGACCTCCCCACCCCGACCGGCTCGCCCGGAGCAAGCCGTCGCGGCTCGCCCGGAGCAAGCTGTCGCGGCTCGAGTGGAACGCTCGGGCCGGGCAGCGCCGATCGAGGAGAAGGCGGCGTCTGCTGCGGCCAGTCCCTCGGTGCTCTCGTGGAACTCTGCGCTCGCCCGCCGAAGCGGAAGGAGCACTTCGGGCACCAGGATCAGCACCGCCAAGGCGGCCGAGAGCGAGATCGACCCGTCGAGCAGCCGCAGACCGAGAGGGACCGCCACCAGGGCGACGGAGACCGAGGCGAGCGTGTCGAGCACGAGGGCGGAGAGGAACGCCACTCGAAGCGTCTTCTGGCTCGCCGACCGAAGCGCCTCGCCCGCACGAGCGATCCGCTCGCGTTGAGCGGCGCTGCGGCCCAAGGCGCGAAGGGCCGGAAGGCCGGCGAAGACGTCGGCCACCTGCCGTCCGAGGGCTTCCAGCTGGTGCCACCGCTCGGCGGCGAGGCTCGTGCTCGCCCGACCTACCAATGCGCCGAAGATGGGGAAGAGGGCGATCGCGACGAGGAGGATGACGGCCGAGAGCCAGTCCAGCGCACCGACCGCCACCACCAGGGCGAGCGGCGCGGCAGCGGCGAGCACGAGGTCGGGCACGGTCCGTCCGAGGTAGACGTCGAGCGCGTCGAGGCCTCGCCCGGCCACGGTGGCGAGCGCGCCGGGTGCGGTGCCGGTCCCGGTGGGCGCCGAGGCGAGCGCCGCGTCGAGAAGCTGGCGGCGCAGGTCCGCCTTGGCCGCCGTCGCACCGAGCCGGGCGACAGCCTCGGCGACGAAAGCCGCGAGGGCGCGGAGGGCGACGGCGGCCCCCAACCAGGCGAACTCCGCTGCGCGGTCTCCGGAGTGGGCGCCGGGCATGGCGCCAGCGAGGAGGTGGGCCAGTGCCAGAGCCTGGACGACGACCGCCGCGGTCGAGACCAACCCGAGGGTGACCGACGCTCCGAGCGCGAGCCGAACCACCGGCAGTTCGCGCACGAGGCGACGGTCGAAGGGACCACCCCGCGGCTGGCGCTCCCGCACGTCGTCATCGCTCGACGGCACGTGCTAGCCCCCGGCAGCAAGTGGCTTCCGCTTCGTCCGCTCGCCGCCCCCCGGGGCCCCCTCGGCCGAGCGCGGAGGGGGCGGCGCCGCCCCGCCAGCGCCAGTGATGGGCGCAGCGGGAGGTCGGACGAGGCGCTGACGGAACACCCAGTAGGTCCATCCCTGGTAGGCGAGGACGAAGGGGGTGAAGATCGCCGCCACGATGGTCATCACCGACAGGGTGTTGTGCAGCGAAGCGGCGGCCCCGATGAGCAAGCCTCCCTTTGCCGCCGCGTTCGAGGCCGGGATCACGGCCGGGAACATTCTCGCCCACACGGCGCCCAACGCGACGACGATGGCCGCCCCGGTACCGACGAACGCCATGCCCGGACGGCCTCGCAGCGCGAGCAAGAGGGCCACGACGATCGCGGCCAGGGCGACCAGCGCAATCACGAGCGGCAGCCACCCAGGGAGCTGGCCGGGCACCGGCGGCCGGCCGGCGGCCGCGAGCCACGCGACCACACCCGCGAAGAGGAGCAGCGCCGCGACGCCGGCGCCTGCGGCGAGCCTCCGGGCACGCGCCGCGAGGTCGCCCGTCGTCTTGAGCGACAAGAAGAGCGACCCGTGCAGGACGAAGACCGCCAGGCTGGCGAGGCCGCCCACTATGGCGATGGGGTGGATCGCACCGGGCAGCCCCGCGGTGTAGCCCTTCGAAGAGAGCGGCACCCCGTGGGCGAAGTCGGTGAACGCCGCACCCCAGACGATCGCCGGGACGAGGCTGCCGAGGAAGTTCGCCACGTCCCACGTCTGCCGCCACCCCGTGCTGTCGATCTTGTTGCGGAACTCGAAGGAGACCCCCCGGACGACGAGGGCCAGCAGGACCAGGAACAGCACGAGGTAGAAGCCGCTGAAAAGGTCGGCGTACCAGGCAGGGAAGGCGGCGAACGTCGCGCCGCCCGCGACGATGAGCCACACCTCGTTCCCGTCCCAGACCGGTCCGATGGTGTTGATCAGCACGCGGCGGTCGAGGTCATCCTTGCTGAGGAAGCGCACGAGGATGCCGACGCCGAAATCGAATCCCTCGAGAAGGAAGAAGCCCATCCACAGCACTGCGATCAGAAAGAACCAGAGCGTATTCAGGTTCCAAAATTCGTTCTGCATCAGCAGCTCCTCCAGACAACCCTAGTAGGCTAAACTAGCGCCAAGCTCGGGCTCACCCTCCTGGTGAGTCGATCCGTTCTTGGCGAAGCGGACCAGAAGATACACGTCGGCCACGGCGAGCGCGCCATACACGATGGTAAAGCCAGCCAGAGTGACAATGACTTCGAACACGCTAACGCTGGGCGAGACACCATTGGGGATGCGCAGCAACCCGGTCACCACCCAGGGCTCGCGGCCAATCTCGGTAAAGATCCAGCCGGTCGTGTTGGCGATGTAGGGTAAGGCGAGAACGGCCAAGCTGAGCCGGTGAAACCAGGTCGCCGCCAGGAAGCGGCGCTGGTGCATCAAGAAGAGGCCGAGCGCGCTCCAGGCGATCATCAACAGCCCCGCGCCCACCATGATTCGGAAGGTCCAGTAGGTTACGGGAACCATCGGCTCGTAGTTGCCCGGACCGTATTCCTGGGTGTATTG
>DAHVLW010000329.1:0-2038 GCA_027320205.1 Acidimicrobiaceae bacterium | reverse complement strand
GGAGGCGACGAGGGCGTCGAGCGCGCCGAGGGTCGAGGGCTCTGCCACCCCGTCGCGCAGCTGCAGCAGCTGCGCCGTCCACTCGACGTCGGAGAGCGAGCCGCGACCGAGCTTCAAGTGGAAATCGGGATCCTGGCCCGGCGGGATCCGTTCGGCCTCGACTCGGGCCTTCATCCGGCGGATCTCCCGGACCTCCGCGTCGTCGAGGCCGCCTCCGGTGACGGCGCGCGCCATCTCCATGAAGCGCGACGCGAGCCGCGGATCGCCCGCGACGGGGCGGGCACGCAACAGCGCCTGGCGCTCCCAGGCTCCGGCCCAGCGCCGATAGTAGGACGTGTAGCCCTCGACGGTGCGCGCGAGCGGTCCGTCGCGTCCCTCGG
Source organism: Acidimicrobiaceae bacterium (assembly GCA_027320205.1). GTDB lineage: Bacteria > Actinomycetota > Acidimicrobiia > Acidimicrobiales > Bog-793 > JAKAOD01. The sequence continues at coordinate 1,658 of DAHVLW010000329.1, read as the reverse complement.
GACGCAGGTCCGCGTCGAGGAGGAAGATGCGTCGCACCGGCGTCTCGCCGTTGAGGAACCGGAACAGGCGCTCGGCGTCGGCCTCGGCAGCTCGGGCCTCCACCGCCGACGGCGGGCCGGTGCCCGCCGAGGCGCCGAAGACCACCATCACGTCGAGGTCGCTCGCGTAGATGAGCTCCCGGCCCCCGAAGCTCCCGAGCCCGATGACTGCGACAGGGACGGACGGCTCGACGGCGACGATCGCCGCCTCGATCGCCGCCTCGGCGAGGTTCGAGAGCCGATGGCCGACCTCGGCGACGCCCGCCTCCCCGAGCACGTCGGCCGCCATGACGACCGCTTCCTCGCTCGCCTTGAAGAGCGCGAGCGCCCGCTGGCGGTGCACAGGGTCGCTTCTCCAGCGAACGGTCGTCACCCCCTGGTCCAACAGGTCGGCGCGCTCGCGCGGGGCGAGACCTCCCGGAGTGACCACACGGGCCAACAGGGCGGGGTCGCGCCGCAGGCGCTCGTCGAAGAGCGGGCTGGTCCCGGCGAGCACGCACAGCCGGCGCGCCGCCTCGGGCGACTCACGGAACAGGGCGATCATCGCATCGCGATGCGGGCCCGGCCGGCCCATCAGCCGTCTGAGGCCGGAAAGGCCGCGATCGGGGTCGGGCGAGAGCGACAGCCACTGCAGCATCAGCGGGAGCAGCGCCTGCATCAGGCGGCTCGAGCGGGTGAGGCCACGGGTCAGGTCCACGAGGGCGGCACGCGCTCTGTCGCTGTCGGCGAACCCGAAGGCCGCGAGCCGTGCGCCGGCGGCTTCGAGACCCATGGCCGGGCCGATGGGCTGGTGCCCGCCGCGCTCGCCGAACGCCTCGAGCAGTGGCCGGAAGAACAGTCGCTCGTGGATCGCCCGGGCGACGCCTCGCTGGTGACGGAGCTCGGCGCCGAAACGGTCGGCGGCGGAGGTCTCGGCCACGTCGGCATAGCCGACGACCCGGGCGAGGACCTCGCGCGACGGCGCGTCGGACGGGACGGTGTGGACGCGCTGGCCTTCGCCCATCTGCAGGCGGTTCTCGACGGTGCGAAGGAAGCGATAGGCGGTCTCGAGCGATCTCGCGTCGTCGGCGCCGACGTAGCCGGCCCGCTCCAGCTCACGCAGCGCTGCGAGCGTGGCGGGGACTCGCAGGGCCGGATCCTGGCGACCGTGGATGAGCTGGAGCAGCTGGACGGAGAACTCGATGTCGCGGATCCCTCCGGGACCGCGCTTGATCTCCCGGTCGGCGAGGCGGCGGCGCGCCACCTCTCCCTCCGCCCGGGCCTTCATCGCGCGCAGGCTGCGCAGGTCCTCGGCGCTGAAGTGGTGGTCCCAGACTGCGGCGGCGGCTGCGTCCGCGAAGCCCGCCCTGAGCTCCGCCGGTCCCGCGACCGGCCGCGCCTTGAGCAGCGCCTGGCGCTCCCAGGCGGCCGCCCAGCGCTCCCAGTAGACGACGTAGGACTCGAGGCTGCGCACGAGGGTCCCCGCCCGGCCCTCGGGTCGGAGGTCGACGTCGACGCGAAAGGCCCGGCGGGCGACCTCGAGCATCGCATGGGGATCGCCTTCACCGGCGAGCACGATGTCGACGTCGCTCGCGTAGTTGAGCTCCCGAGCCCCGGCCTTGCCCATCGCGACGACGGCG
>DAHVLW010000318.1:0-7809 GCA_027320205.1 Acidimicrobiaceae bacterium | reverse complement strand
TGGAGCGTGCCGCCACCGGCGTCGGGTTCGACCTCGGGGCGGAGCGGCAAGGGGGTCGACATGCGGCAGCGGCTTCTCGCAGGATGGCGGGAACGACCCGGAGACGGCGAGCGCGATCGGGTCCCGCGCCTGGTCGTCGAGGCGGACGACCCCGGCTTCGCTCTCGCCGACTTCGACGCTTTTCGTGCAGCAGGCTTCGAGGTCGCCCACTGCTCGGGCCCGGGCCGTCACCTCGAGGACTGCCCGGCCTACCGTGGCGAGCTCTGCTCGCTCCTCCTTGGTGCCGACGTGGTGCTGCAGCGGCTCGAACGAGGCGCCGGGCGCGAAGAGCTCGCCTCCGCGATCCGGCGCCGGCACCCGGAGCTGTCGTACGTCGCGATCGGGGGTGCGGGTGCCGGGCCCCGCGACGCTCGGCCGGCTTCGTCCGCTGGGGCCGGGGCGACCGCGCCCGCCGTCGGGTCTCGTCCCGCCCCCGGCGCGTCACCGGCGCTGACCTCGCTCGCGCACAGCGCCTCGGTCGCCGCCCAGGTCCGGGCGCTGCGCCGGTCGCTCGCCGACCGCTCCGTCCGGCCGGCCTGAGCGCGCGGCGGCGAGCGCCTCGTCCGCGCGGCGCCGGCGCCTCCCACCCGAGCATCAGGGCGGCGTCGACGCCTTCGACCCGCCCCGCCGGTCCCCCCACGCTGCCCCTCGGTTGCTCGCGCGCCTCCTGGTCGGTATCGTTGGCACTCGCTAGGTCGGAGTGCCAACGAAGCCAAGGGAGGCCTCGGAAGATGAAGTTGCAGCCGCTGGACGATCGGATCGTCGTTCGCCCGAGCGAGGCGGAGGAGATGACGGCGTCGGGCCTCGTCATCCCGGACACCGCGAAGGAGAAGCCGCAGCAGGGCGAGGTGCTCGCGGCCGGACCCGGCCGCCGGGCCGACAACACCGGTGAGCTCATCCCGCTCGACGTCAAGCCGGGCGACAAGGTCGTCTACTCGAAGTACGGCGGTACGGAGATCACCATCGACGGCGAGGACCTGCTGATCCTCTCGAGTCGCGACGTGCTCGCCAAGGTCGTCAGCTGATGCCGAAGATCCTCAAGTTCGACGAGAGCGCCCGCCGCGGCCTCGAAGCAGGCGTGAACAAGCTCGCCGACACGGTCAAGGTGACGCTCGGGCCCAACGGCCGCAACGTCGTGCTGGACAAGAAGTTCGGCGCGCCGACGATCACCAACGACGGCGTCACGATCGCGAAGGAGATCGAGCTCGAGGACCACTTCGAGAACATGGGCGCCCAGCTCGTGCGTGAGGTGGCCACCAAGACCAACGACGTCGCCGGCGACGGGACGACGACGGCGACCGTGCTCGCCCAGGCGCTCGTGCGCGAGGGCCTGCGCAACGTCGCCGCCGGCGCGAACCCGATGGCGATGAAGCGTGGCATCGAGCGAGCGGTCGCGGCGGCGGTCGAGTCGATCCACTCGATGGCTCGCGACGTCGAGGGCCGGCAGGAGATAGCCCAGGTCGCGGCGATCTCGGCGGCGGATGCCTCCATCGGCGAGGTGCTCGCCGACGCGATCGACAAGGTGGGCAAGGACGGGACGGTCACCGTAGAGGAGTCCAACACCTTCGGTCTGGAGCTCGACTTCACCGAGGGGATGCAGTTCGACAAGGGCTACCTCTCGCCGTACTTCGTGACGGACCAGGACCGCCAGGAGGGCATCCTCGAGGAGCCCTACCTGCTCATCGTCAACTCGAAGATCAGCGCCGCCCACGACCTCGTCCCCGTCCTCGAGAAGATCATGCAGTCGGGCAAGCCGCTGCTCGTGATCGCAGAGGACGTCGAGGGCGAGGCGCTGGCGACCCTGGTCGTCAACAAGATCCGCGGCACGTTCCAGTCGATCGCCGTCAAGGCTCCCGGGTTCGGCGAGCGCCGCAAGGCGATGCTCGGCGACATGGCCGTCCTCACCGGAGCACAGGTCATCGCCGAGGAGGTCGGCCTGAAGCTCGAGAACACGACGCTCGACCTGCTCGGAAAGGCGCGCCGCGTCGTCGTGACGAAGGACGACACGACCATCGTCGACGGCGCCGGCTCGGCCGACGCGGTGAAGGGTCGGATCACCCAGATCAAGCACGAGATCGAAGAGACCGACTCCGACTGGGACCGCGAGAAGCTCCAGGAGCGCCTCGCCAAGCTCGCCGGCGGCATCGCCGTCGTGAAGGTCGGCGCCGCCACCGAGATCGAGCTCAAGGAGAAGAAGCACCGCATCGAGGACGCGCTCTCGGCGACGAGGGCGGCGATCGAGGAGGGCATCGTCGCCGGTGGCGGCACGGCGCTCCTCCGCTGCCGCCCCGCTGTGGAGAAGGCGGTCGGGAGCCTCACTGGCGACGAGGCGACGGGAGCGAGGACGGTCTACCGGGCGCTCGAGGAGCCGCTCAAGTGGATCGCCCTCAACGCCGGCCTCGAAGGGGCGGTGCAGGTCCGGGAGGTCGAGGGTCTCAAGGGACCGGTCGGGCTGAACGCCCTCACCGGCAAGACCGAGGACCTCATCAAGGCGGGAGTCATCGACCCGGCGAAGGTGACGCGCTCGGCGCTGCAGAACGCCGCGTCGATCGCGGCGCTCCTGCTCACGACCGAGGCGCTCGTCGCCGACAAGCCCGAGCCGAAGCTGGAGCCGGCTGCCGCCGGTGGTGGCATGGGCATGTGACCTCCCCTCGCCGCACGACGTTTCCGGCGAGGTCGAGCCCGAGAAGCGCGTAGCTGGCCGGCGGCCGGGCCTTGGGCCCGGCCGCCGGCGCGTCCACTCGGAGGCGTCGGAGGTCACCCGGGCGTTGTGCGGGCAGCCCGAAGGCGTCGGCGCGACGCCGGGAGCGGTCGGGACTCGCTGGTACCCGCAGGCGGGGCGTCAGCGCATGTTGGCAAGCGCCGCGCCGCAGCGGCCGCAGTACAGCACGACGACCTCGAAGGTCGGCCCGGCGTCCTCGCCGGCGGGCACCCGCGGCGGCTCGGACGCCCCGCCCGTGGTGCCCGCAGCAGTCCCGCCAGTCGGCGCACCGCCCGGACTCACCGTGCCGGCCCCTCCCACGTCGCCGGCCCCGCCACGTCCAGCTGTGGCGCCGGCGCCGGCGCGGTGGACGAGCGGCCTCGCCCGGAGCGTCGCGTAGCGGAGGTTGCCGACGAGCCCGGCCCTGCAGCGGGGGCAGCGGGGCCCGTCGGCCTCCCCGGGGGGGATCAGGCCCGCCTGGCTCGTGGCCGGACGCTCGAGCCGTCGGAGCAGCTCCCGTCCCGGACCGGCCGTGACGTCCTCTCCGGCGCCGGGGGTCTCCCGGCTCGCCGGCCCCCTCGCCGGGGCGGTCGCCGGGTAACGCCCCTGGTAACCGGAGAGCAGCTGGACGACCTGCTGGCGGACGCGGGGCAGGTCGGCGCCGAGGCTTTGCAGCACCTGGGCGGCGACGCCCTCGCCCTCCCGGAGGATCCCGAGGAGCACGTGCTCGGTGTCGATGCCACGGTGCCCGAGCTCGAGCGCCTCGCGGAGCGACAGCTCGAGGACCTTCTTCGACCGGGGAGTGAACGGTCGTGAGCCCACCGGTCCCGAGACGGCGGGCCCGGACTCCTTCACCTTCTCCTTCACCTTCTCGCGGACGGCGTCGAGGGAGATCCCGAGGGACTCGAGGGCCCGGGCGGCGAGACCCTCGCCCTCGTGGACCAGGCCGAGCAGGATGTGCTCCGTGCCGATGAAGCTGTGGTCGAGGAGGCGCGCCTCCTCCTGGGCCAGCACGAGCACTCGCCGTGCCCGGTCCGTGAACCGCTCGAACACGCCACCACGGTACGCCGGGCGCCCGGCGGTACGCTCGCCCGGTGCAGCCGGCCGCGTACCGTCAGCGGGTGCCCCGCCCGGCCGGCTCCCGGACCGGGCCGCCGCCGCCGTGGGCGTCGCTTCCGTCCGAGCGCCGCTCTGGCATCACCCTCGAACGCGTCACCGCCGGCCTCCCACCCCCCGGGACCGAGGTCGACGCGGCGGGCGCGCTCGCCGTCACCGCCGCCGTCCTCGTGCCGGTGTTCGCGGCGGAGAGCGGCGAGGCGACCGTCCTGCTCACCCGCCGTTCGGAGCAGCTCGGGCGCGACCCCGGGCACGTCGCCTTCCCCGGTGGCGGGGTGGAGCCGGGCGAGTCGCCGGCCGACGCCGCCGTGCGGGAGGCCGGCGAGGAGATCGGCCTCTACGCGGGAGAGGTGGAGGTGGCCGGGCTGCTCGACGTCGTCGGGCGCGCCGCCGACGAGCGGATCGCCGCGTTCTTGGGGGTGCTCCGGCACCGGCCTCGCCTCGTGCTCAACCGCTCGGAGGTGGAGTCGGTCCACGAGGTGCCCCTCACCGAGCTCCTCGCCGACGGGGCGGCGTGGCAGGAGCGCTGGCCCGCCGAAGGTCGCGAGCGCACGATCCACTTCTTCGGCGGCACGGCCGTCCTCGGCGACGACCTCGTCTGGGGGGTGAGCGCGCGCATCCTCTGGCACCTGCTCGAGCGCGCCGTCGCCGCGTGAGCAGTTCGACCGCTGCCCGGTCCGGGCGGGCCTTCGTCCTCGCCCTCGTGCTCGCCTTCCTCGCGATCGGCGGGTGGAGCCTGGCGACCCCGCTGTTCGCCGCGCCGGACGAGCCGGTCCACGTCATCAAGGCGGTGGCGGTCGTGCGGGGCGAGCTCGTCGGCCAGCTCGTCGGCGGCTCGACGAACCCGGTCGGGATCGTCAGCGTTCCGGCGTTCTACGCCACCACGCGCAACATCCCCGCCTGCTACCACCGTCAACCGACCGTGCCGGCGAGCTGCGCCCCCCGCCCGAGCGGGTCGGACCAGCCGACGAGGGTGACGATCTACAACGCCCGCTACCCGCCGCTCTACTACGCGATCGTCGGGCTACCGAGCCTGCTCGGCGTCGGCGACGCCGAGCTGTACCTGATGCGGCTGCTCTCGGCGCTGCTCTCGTCGGCCTTCGTCGCTCTCGCCGTGGCGACGGCGGTCGCCTGGTCGCGCCACCGGCTCGTCGTCGTCGGCGTCGTCGTCGCGACGACGCCGATGGTGCTGTTCCTCGGCGGCGTGGTCAACCCCGCCGGGCTGGAGACGAGCGCGGCGATCGCCACCTGGACGGCCGGGTCGGTGCTCGTCCTCGAGCATCTCGACGACCCGCCGCTCGGCCTCGTCGGCGCGCTCGGGCTCTCAGCCTGTGTCCTCGAGCTCACCCGACCGATCTCCCCGTTCTGGCTCGCGCTGACGGCGCTTGCCCTTCTCGCCGTCGCCGAACGGCGGAGCCTCCGCGCCTTCGTCTCCCACCGGCGGGTCCAGGTGGGACTCGCGGCCGTCGTGGTCGTCGGCGCGGCCGCCACGGCGTGGATCCTGATCGAACGGTCCTTCGACGTCTACTCGACGACGCCGGTCGGCATGAGCGTCTCGGAGAGCAGGATCCTCGAGACCTCATTCCTCCACAACGACTTCTACCTGCCGGGGATGATCGGGGTGTTCGGCTGGTTTGACACCTACTCGCCGACTTTCACCTACGTCGTCTGGTACGGGCTCGTCGGGCTCGTCGCCTTCGCCGGTGCAGTCGTCGGGCGCCTGCGCGACGCGCTGACGCTGCTCGTCGTCGGAATCGCGATCGTGGTCGTCCCCGTCGCCATCTCGACGTCCCAGGTCCACCGTTACGGCTTCACCTGGGCGGGAAAGGACACGCTCCCCTTCGCCGTCGGCCTGCCGATCCTCGCCGCGGCGCTCGCGGGCCGGAGCGCGCTCGCCGAGAGGCGTGGACGGCTCGCCGGGGTCGTGGCGCTCGCCGCTTTCCTCGCGCAAGTCGCCGCCTTCTACGAGATGCTGCGCCGATATGCGGTCGGCACGGCCGGCGCCGACTTCGGATTCCTCGAGCACTGGCGATGGGCGCCTCCGATCGGCCTCGGTGGCGCCCTCGGGCTCGAGATCCTGGCGCTCGCCGCCCTTGCCTTCGCCGCCTACTTCGTCGTGCGGGACGGGGCGAGCGGGAGAGCGCCCGCCGGAGCGCCGGGTCGCCCGCCGGCGGGGCGGGGAGGGGCCGTCGCCCCGCAGCCTCCGGGGCACGAAGTAGCGTGAGCGCCGCTTTCACCCGAGGGGGGGCCGGTGGCTGAGGTCGAGATCGGTATCGGGAAGCCGGCGCGGCTCGGGTACGCGCTCGACGACGTCGTCATCGTGCCTTCGCGCCGCACACGCGACCACGAGGACGTCGACGTCTCCTGGCGGCTCGACGCGTTCGACTTCGCGCTGCCGTTCATGGCGGCGCCGAGCGACGCGGTCGTCAGCCCGGCGACTGCCGCCGAGATCGGCAGGCTGGGCGGGGTCGCCGTGCTCGACCTCGAAGGGCTCTGGGCGCGCCACGACGACCCGGAGCCGCTCTTCGAAGAGCTCGCCGGACTGGAGCGCTCACGGGTGACCCGCCGGCTGCAGGAGCTGTACGCGGCGCCCTTGCGGGCCGACCTCGTCGCGGCGCGTGTCGCCGAGATCGCCAAGGCGGGATCGGTGACCTGCGGGGCAGCCCGTCCGCAGGGAGTCGCCGGCCTCGCCGAGGTCGTCGCCTCGGCGGAGCTCGAGATCCTCGTCGTGCGCGGCACGGCGATGTCGGCGGAGCACGTGTCCAAGGGCGGGGAGACCCTGGATCTCCGCCAGCTCGTGCGGCGCCTCGACGTCCCCGTCGTCGTCGGTGGCTGCGTCTCGTACCAGGGGGCGCTCCACCTGATGCGCACCGGGGCCGTCGCCGTGCTCGTCGGGACCGGATCCGACGCCGTCGCCACGCGCCAGGTGCTCGGGCTCGGGGCGCCGCTCGCCACGGCGATCGCCGACGCGGCGGCCGCCCGTGCCCGTCACCTCGAGGAGACGGGCGTCTACGTCCAGGTCGTCGCCGACGGAGGCATCTGGACGGGCGGCGACGCGGCGAAGGCGATCGCCTGCGGGGCCGACGCCGTCATGCTCTCGGCGCCGCTCGCCGCGGCGGAGGAGGCGCCGGGGCGCGGCCTGCACTGGGCGAGCGCGGCGGCCCATCCGAGCTTGCCGAGGGGCACGCTTGCCCCCGTCGGGCGCCTCGGGACGCTCGAGGAGATCCTCGTCGGCCCGGGGCACGACGGCGACGGCCGGACGAACCTCGCGGGCGCGCTGCGCAGCGCCATGGCGAGCTCGGGCTACGCGACCTTGCGGGAGCTCCACAAGGCCGAGGTGATGGTCGCCCCGCTGCATGGCCACGGTGACGGGCATCTCCGCCTCTAGGGACCGACGCTGGGGCGACGTCGCCGGGATCGCCTTCGTCGTCGTCCTCGCCCTGCTCTACCTCTCGCCGGCGCTGAAGGACGGTTGGAGCTTCGGCCCCACGGACCTCGGCCAGGGCCTGTCGCTGCTCACGCGCCTCGTCCACCCCGTGCCGCTGCACAACTCGATCAACGGCGACATCATCACCCAGGCAGCGCCGTGGAACGGGCTGGACTGGCGGCTCGCCCACCACGGCGAGCTGCCCCTGTGGAACGGCCTGTCGGGCACGGGGCTCCCGCAGCTGTTGAACTTCGAGTCGGCGCCCTTCGCCCTCCCGACCCTCCTCGGCTACCTCGCGCCCCTCGGCGCGAGCATGCTCGTCACCGTCCTCGCCAAGCTGCTCCTCGCCGGCACGGGCGCCTACGTCGCGGCCCGGGTGCTTCGGGCGGGACCGCTCGCCGCCGCCTTCGCCGGGGCGAGCTTCATGCTCTCGGGCTCGTTCAGCGGCTGGCTCGGCTGGTCGGTCTCCGGGCCCGTCGCCCTCACCGGCTGGATCGTCGCCGGGACCGTCCTCGCCTACCGCTCG
>DAHVLW010000308.1:0-5064 GCA_027320205.1 Acidimicrobiaceae bacterium | reverse complement strand
ACGCCGAGCCGCCTCGGCGGCATGCCCCGCGCCGCCTGGCTGTGGGGCCTGAGCGGTGTGCTCGCCGTGGCGACCTGGGCGTGCTGGGCGCTGGCGCTCGCCCACTACCGGCAGCTCACCGCACCGATCCACCTCCCGTGGCCGGTGCTGATCGCCGTCTTCGCCCTCGGCCACGCCGCGGAGGTCCGCTTTCAGTACCACCGGCACTACCACTCGCTCGACCTCACGGACGCGTCGCTGCTCGCGGCGATCGTCTTCCTCGCGCCCGGCTACACGCTCCTGAGCGCGGCGCTCGGCACCATTCTCTGGTCGCTCGTCGACCGACGATCCGCGCTCAAGGTCGCGATGAACCCCGCCGTCCACGCACTGTCGGCGGCGATCGCGATCCTCGTCTACCACGCGGCCCTCGGTGCCGCCTCGCCGCTGTCGGCCCAAGGCGGTGCAGCCGCTGTCGCCGCGCTGCTCACGAGCGAGGTGACCGGCAACGCCGTCGTGCGCACGGCCATAGCCATTTCCGGCGGTCCCTTCTCCGTCACGGTACTCGCCGTCAACGGCCTCGCCTTGCTGCCGACCGCCGCCGTCAACAGCGTGGTCGGCCTCCTCTCGGTCCACCTCCTGTGGACCGGGCTCGGCAACGGGCTGCTCTTTCTCGCCGGCGCCGGCATCACCGGCGTCACCTACGGCGCGTACGGGCGCATCAAGACCCGCTACACGACGCTCGACGACCTCTACCAGTTCGAGCGCGGGCTCGCCGGCGTCGTCGAACCCGAGCGGGTGATCACGACGGTGCTCGAGAAGGCTCTCGCCCTGCTCAATGCCGAGGTCGCCCAGCTCATCCAGCCCGGACCGGTCGCCAGCATCTGCCACACGCTGCACGACGACGAGACCCGCACGACGGTCGCTTCAGTACGCCACCCCCTCGCCGAGCTCGTCCTCCATGACGAGACCTACGTCCTCGTCCGGCGCCAGACGCACGACCGCCGGCTCCGCGACGCCCTCACGATCCTCGGGCTCCGCGACGCCATCGCCTACCGGCTCCCGTCAGACGCAGAGGACGATGTGAAGGTCCTCGTCGTCGCCGACCGCCGCGGTGGCGAGAACGTCACGTTCCACCGCGACGACCTCGAGCTCGTCGAGGCGATCGCCACGCCGACGGCGATGGCGCTGCGCAGCTCGAGCCTGCTCGAGCAGCTGCGGGCCGAGATCGCGACGAAGGAGCACCAGGCGTCCCACGACGCCCTCACCGGCCTCGCCAACCGGCGCCTGTTCACGGCAGAGGTCGACGGGGCGCTCGAGGGGCGCGCCGAGGGCTCGCTCGTCGGGCTGATGATCATCGACCTCGACGGCTTCAAGAGCCTGAACGACTCCCTCGGCCACGAGGCCGGCGACATCTTCCTCCAGCATCTCGGCCAGGGTCTGAAGTCGGTCGTCGAGGGCCGCGGGATCGTCGGCCGGCTGGGTGGCGACGAGTTCGCGGCCGTCGTCACCAAGGCGGAGGACCCGGCCGAGCTCGTCTCGATCGCGAACAACCTCAGCCTCGCCGCGCAGACCCCGGTCGAGATCTCCGACACCTCGGTCTCGCTCGGCGCGAGCATCGGGGTGAGCGTCGCCCCGCTGCACTCCGACGACCGCTTCACCCTGATGCGCCAGGCCGACCTCGCGATGTACCGGGCGAAGCAGCAAGGCGGCGGCGTCGCCGTCCACGACGACGCGACCTCGGGGCACATCGACCGGCCGTCGCTCGTCGCCGCGATCCGAGAGGCGATCCGCGCGACGAGCCTCGACCTCCACTACCAGCCGAAGATCCGCTTCGACACCGGCGAGGTCGCGGGCGTCGAAGCGCTGCTCCGCTGGACGCACCCCCGCTACGGCGCCATCGACCCCGAGCAGTTCATCCCCGTCGCAGAGAGCTCAGGGCTGATCCGCCCGCTCACGAGATGGGTGCTCGACGCCGTGATGAGCCAATGCGCCGAGTGGCGCCGCGAGGGCCTCGAGCTCAACGTCGCCGTCAACCTCTCTCCCGTCCAGCTCGACGACCCGACGATCGTCACCGACGTCCGCCAGCTCCTCGACGCGCACGAACTGCCCCCCTCGATGCTCACGCTCGAGATCACCGAGTCGCGCGCCCTCACCGGACCGTTCGACGACCGCCATGTCCTCGAGCCGCTCGCCGACCTCGGCGTGCGGCTCTCGATCGACGACTTCGGCGTAGGGACCTCGTCGCTCGCGCGCGTCAAGCACCTGCCGGTGCGCGAGGTGAAGATCGACAAGTCCTTCATCGTCGGGCTCACCGCCGACGCCACCGACGACGCGATCGTCGGTTCGGTCATCGCCCTCGTCCACCGCCTCGACCTCGAGGTCGTCGCCGAAGGGGTCGAGTCCGAGGCGACCTACCGGAGGCTCTCTGCGCTTGGCTGCGACATCGCCCAGGGCTTCCTCATCTCGGCGCCGCTCCACCCCGCCGAGCTGGCGCTCTGGGCGCTGAGCCGCCGCCAGCAGGTCGCCTCCGGCGCGTTTCGCGCCTCAGGCGTCCGCGACCTCGACCCGCTCCGCCCGCCGGCCGAGGGCATCCCGGCGGCGACCAAAGGCTCAACCCCCGCCGCGTGACCGTTCCGGACCCTCAGCGCACGCCGCGGGGCCGGAGCTGGACGCTGACCCGCGGCCCGACCCGGCGGGCGGTCTTCGGGACGGCGTGGTCGAAGCTGCGCCGGCAGGAGCCACCCATGACGAGGAGGTCGCCGCTCTCGAGGAGCACCTCGAGGAGCTGACGTCCGCCCTCGAGCCATGCCGGTCGATGCTCGACCCATGCGCCGACGCCGAGATCGATCCGCACCGCCGGAGGTGCTGGGTCGCGGGGCCCGATCCGATCGGCGAGGTCGAGAAGCGATCCCTGGCACGCCAACACGCCGCGGGATCATAGCGCTCCATCGAACGGATGTTCGCCCGCCGCGTGCCGCGCGCGGCGCCCCGCGGCTGCAGGGTGACCGAACGTGGCGTCCCGCGCCGTCCGTGGCGGCACCCACACGATTCGTGCGAAGAAATCCTGGTCGAAGCGGTGACCGACCTGTACAGGGACGGGGCCGGTTGGTAGAACGGGCTCTGTCGCCGACCCAGAAGGAGCCGGAAGTGCGCACCTCCGAGCCGCGTGCCAGGTTGCGGTCGATCGGCCAGCCCGCCGTGTTGAGCGGGCCGGTGAGCGACGTCGCGCGCGCGCGGGAGCGGGCCCGGCGCGCTCGGCTGCGGACGGTGGCGCTCGTCCTCCTCGTGCTCCTCGCCGGAATCTCGGTCCGCGACGCCCTCTACGGAAGCCCCTTCCCCGGCGTCCACCTCCCCTCGTCGGACACCCGGTACCTCCCGGCGGTCCTCCTCATCACCGTCCTCGTCCTCGTCCTTCTCGGCCCGCTGCTCGGGGCGGGACGCTCGCCGCACGTGCTCTACCGCCCGGGCGAGATCGACGTCTGCTTCGCCGACGTGCGGGGCTCCGGGTCCGTCGTCGACGAGGCGGTCAAGACGCTCAATCTGTTCCTCGCGCACAAGACCTTCCGCGAGCAGATGGGCGGCACGTCCCGGCGCGCCATCCTGTTCGAGGGTCCCCCTGGCACCGGAAAGACCTACGTCGCCAAGGCGATGGCGGCCGAGGCGGGAGTGCCCTTCCTCTTCGTCTCGGCCTCGGCCTTCCAGTCCATGTTCTACGGCCAGACGAACCGCAAGATCCGCTCGTACTTCCGCGCGCTCCGCTCCTACGCGCGCAAGGAAGGGGGTGCGATCGGCTTCATCGAGGAGATCGACGCCATCGGCGGGGCGCGCGCCGGCATGGGGACGCGCTCCGAAGGCATCTCCGGCGTCGTCAACGAGCTCCTCGTCCAGCTCCAGTCCTTCGACCAGCCGCCCCTGTCGCGGCGTCTCTCCGGCGCGCTCGCCGACCTCGTCAACGCCTGGCTCCCGGTCGAGCACCAACTGCGCAAGCGCCCGGCGCCGGATGCCAACATCCTCGTCGTCGGGGCGACCAACCGGGCCGGCGACCTCGACCCGGCGCTGCTTCGACCCGGGCGCTTCGACCGCAAGATCTACTTCGACCTCCCCTCGCGCTCGGGCCGCCGGGAGATTCTCGACTACTACCTCGCCCGGAAGTCGCACGAGGCCGAGCTCGACGACGAGCAGCGGCGTGACGGCCTCGCGGCGATGACGATCGGCTACTCCCCAGTGATGCTCGAGCACCTGCTCGACGAAGCGCTCGTCTGGGCGTTGCGCCGAGGCGCCGACCGGCTCTCGCTCGCAGACGTCCAGCAGGCGAAGATGACCCAGGAGATCGGCATCGGCCAGCCCGTCGAGTACACCGAGCAGGAGCGACGCGCGATCGCCGTGCACGAGTCGGGGCACGCCACCGTCGCCTGGCTGGTCGGCAAGGGCCGCAAGCTCGACGTCCTCTCGATCATCAAGCGCGGCGGCGCGCTCGGCCTGTTGCTCCACAGCGACGCCGAGGAGCGGTTCACCCGGACGAGGGACGAGATCGAGGCGCTCATCCAGATCGCCTTCGGGGGCATGGCGGCCGAAGAGATCTTCTTCGGGGCGGCCGGCTCCGGGGTTGCCGCCGACCTCCAGGCGGCGACGAACGCCGCGTGCCAGATGGTCGGATCCCTCGGCATGGGCAGCTCGCTCGTCTCGCTCGAGACCGTCGACATCGCCGGCGGCAGGAACCTCGCCGCCAAGGTGCTCGCCGTCGACCACTCTCGCGAGGAGGTCGAGGAGCTGCTCGCACGCCTGAAGAAGTCGACGCTCGCGATGCTCGAGCAGCACCGGGAAGTCGTCGAGGGGTTGCGCGACGCCCTGCTCGAGCGCCACGAGCTCGTCGGGGACGAGATCCTCGAGGTGATCGCTTCCAGCTCGCCCGAGGCACGGTCACGCGCCGCGGCGGTGCGCACGCCCTCCTGAGCCGCCGCGGCGCGAGCTCGTCCAGCTCTTCGGACCCGGAACGACCAGTGGGCCGGGGCCAGCCAGGTCAAGTACCTGTGCGGGCCCGAGCTGGCCAGACCCACCATCTCTCCTGAGGTCGCTCGGTCACCT
>DAHVLW010000290.1:0-2228 GCA_027320205.1 Acidimicrobiaceae bacterium | reverse complement strand
CGACGGTCTCGGCATCCTCCCCTTCGAGACCGAGGAGCAGCGCGCGATCGGTGCCGTGGCTCGTGCCGGTGGCGGCGAGCGAGCCGTAGAGATGGACGGTCAGAGTGGAGACCTCCTCGAGGCGGCCGCCAGAGCGCAGGTCCTCGAGGAACCGCGCCGCGGCCCGCATCGGCCCGACGGTGTGCGAGCTCGAGGGGCCGATGCCGATGCTGAAGAGCTCGAGCACGGTCGTCATCCTCGCTCTCCTCAGGCGGGCGGCGGCGCGGCCTCGGCGGCAACGACCGGCGGCCAGGTGCAGACGAGGTGACGGTCGCCATAGGCGTTGTCGATGCGCGCGACCGGCGGCCAGTACTTGCCCCCACTTCCTCCACCTGAAAGCCGCGCCCCCGCCGCCCTCGTGTACGGGCGGTCCCAGCTCTCGGCGAGGACGGCCGAGGCGGTGTGCGGTGCCCGCCTGAGCGGCGAGGAGTCGAGGGGGATCGCGCCGGCCTCGACTGCCGCGATCTCTTCCCGGATGGCAAGCATCGCCTCGCAGAAACGGTCGAGCTCGGCAAGCGGCTCTGACTCGGTCGGCTCGACCATGAGCGTCCCGGCGACCGGGAACGACATCGTGGGCGCGTGGAACCCGTAGTCGATCAGGCGCTTGGCGACATCCTCGTTCGTGACCCCGGCGCGGGCGGTGATCGGGCGGATGTCGAGCACGCACTCGTGCGCGACGAGCCCGCCCCGTCCCGTATACAGGACCGGGTAGCGGTCACCGAGTCTCGCCGCGACGTAGTTGGCCGCGAGCACTGCCGCCTCCGTCGCCTTTCGTAGACCGTCCAGCCCCATCATGCGGATGTAGGCCCAGGAGATCGGGAGCACGCCCGGCGAGCCGAAGGGCGTCGAGGCGACCGCTCCGCCTTGGCGGCCTTCGAGGGCGCCTTCGAGCGCCCGGTTGCCCGGAAGGTACGCCGCGAGGTGGGCACGGACGCCGATCGGCCCGACACCCGGCCCACCGCCGCCGTGGGGGATGGTAAAGGTCTTGTGCAGGTTGAAATGTGAGACATCGCCGCCGATCTCGGCGAAGCGGGCGACGCCGACGAGGGCGTTCAGGTTCGCCCCGTCGATGTACACCTGGCCGCCGGCCGCGTGCACCTGCTCGCAGATCTCGGTCACCGACTCCTCGAAGACGCCGTGGGTCGAGGGGTAGGTGAGCATGATCGCTCCGACGCGCTCGCCCTCGGCGTCGAGCTTGGCGCGGAGATCTGCCAGGTCCACGTTGCCCGATTCGTCGCAGGCGACCGGGACGACCGAGAAGCCCGCCATCGCCGCGCTCGCGGCGTTCGTGCCGTGCGCCGAGGTCGGGAGCAGGCAGGCGAGGCGTGAGGAGTCGCCGCGGCCCTCGTGGTAGCCGCGGATGGCGAGCAGGCCCGCGAGCTCCCCCTGGGATCCGGCATTCGGCTGCAGCGAGACGGCGTCGTAGCCGCTCAGCTCGCAGAGCCAGGCCTCCAGGTCCGCCATCACCCTCTGGTAGCCGCGCGCCTGGTCGAGCGGGGCGAAGGGGTGGAGGTCGGCGAAGCCGGGCCAGCTGATCGGCTCCATCTCGGCTGCGGCGTTGAGCTTCATCGTGCAGGAGCCGAGCGGGATCATGCTCCGGTCGAGCGCGAGATCCCTGTCGGAGAGAGAGCGCAGATAGCGGAGCATCGCCGTCTCGGAGTGGTAGCTCGTGAACACCGGTTGGGTCAGGTACCCGCTCGTCCGCCACCACCGGTCGGGGATCGGGCTCTCGGCCAGGGCGTCGACCTCGGCGAAGGACTGCTCCGCCCCGAAGATCGACCATACGAGCTCGACGGTCTCGGGCGTGCTCGTCTCGTCGAGGTTGATCCCGACGGTGGCGCCGTCGAGGCGACGGAGGTTGACCCGGCGCGCCGAAGCGATGGCCAGCACCTCCTCGGTCCGTCCGCCCGTCGCCACGGCGACGGCGTCGAAATAGCGCTCGGTCAGCACTGAGTGACCGGCGCGCCGCAGCCCTTCGCCGAGCGCGACGGCGAGCCGGTGGACACGGAGCGCGATCGCCCGGAGCCCCTCCGGGCCGTGGTAGGCCGCGTAGAGGCCGGCGACTACCGCGAGGAGTGCCTGCGCGGTGCAGATGTTGCTCGTCGCTCGCTCGCGGCGGATGTGCTGCTCGCGCGTCTGGAGCGCCAGCCTCAGTGCCGGCCGCCCTTCGGCGTCGACCGAGATCCCGA
>DAHVLW010000284.1:0-5498 GCA_027320205.1 Acidimicrobiaceae bacterium | reverse complement strand
CGAGCGACGCGTTCTTGCCGCCGACGAGCGGCACGTCCTCGATGCCGACCTCCTCGAAGAAGCGGATGTACTCGAACTTGGTCACGGCTGTTCCTCCTGGAGCTCCTCGAGAAGGCAAGCGGCGTCGATCCCTTGCCAGGTGTCCTGCAGTGTCGAGATCGCCCGGTGTCGACCACCGAGCCCGCCGTCGGATCGCTGGAGCAGCACGAGGCTGACCCCGATCGCCCTCCGGTGGCGCAGCCGGGCGCCGAGCGCCTGGGCGAGCCACAGGCCGCCCCAGATGGCTCCGACCGAAGTCGTCCCGGCACCCGGGCTGATCGTCAGCCCGAGCGACTCGTCCTCGCAGGCGGACAGCAGCTCGCCGGCACGGGCCTCCTCGGCCTCGATCTGCCAGGGGAGCTCGCCGATCATCGCGAGGCAGAGCGCGACCGCAGTCGTCTCCAGCTCCGCCCCGCGCCTCGCCCATCCCCAGGCGGGGTCCCGTCCCGCGCGGAGCAGCTCCGTGGCGCGCTTGCGCTCCCCCGGGCCAGGCCCTTCGCCGCGCAGACGCAAGAGCTCGGCGAGGCGCAGCGCGTCGACGAGCGCCGTCCGCCAGTCGCGCGTGCCGTCGGTCTCGCCGCTGCCCTCGGCCCAGCTTCGCAGCCATTCCTCCGGCGAGCGCCGCGGCGTCGCCCCGAGGAGATGAAGCGAGCGAAGCGCCGCCCAGCCGATCGTCCACGTCGGGTAGCCGCCGTCGCCGTCCTGCACGCCGCCGAGCCATCGGATCGTCTCCTCCGGCTCGGGCGCGTCGAGCCCGAGGATCGCGAGCGAGTCGAGCGCGGCCAGAGTGTCGGGTGCGCTCGGCTCCTCGACGTTCCACTCCGGGACCCGGTAGAAGGAGTAGCCGCCGTGGGGGGTGCGTCGGCCGAGGACGTACCGCCCGGCGGCGTCGAGGTCGAGGAGGGCACCAGGGTCCCTTGCGGTTCTCGCAGACGTGAGGACTACGCCCATGGCCCGGTGCCCTCCTTCCCGACATGAAACTTCGGGCGCCGCGGCCGAGCTAGGGCCGAACGTCACCGTTCTTCCCAGCTCGGACGGCACTGTGACCTTCGGCCCTACCCGTGACCAGGGTCGCGAGCCGCCCTTGTGCCGGGACTGCGCCGCACGACGCGATGAGCTCCGGCAGAAGGGAGAGTCGCGATGCTCCAGGTCCGCATCCACCGCCGGCTGGCGGCCTTCGAGCGGCCCGACACCTGGTGCTACGACGACGCGTCCCGGACGATGCGGCCCGAGCTGGAGCTCGCCCGGCGCCAGTCGAGCTTCGACGAGATCGTGGGAGGGCTCGACGAGACGAACGCGCTGACCGAGGCGCGTCGCTGCCTGTCGTGCGGCAACTGCCTCGAGTGCGAGCAGATCTGACGCCCGGTCACGCGGCCACCGCTCGCCGCCGCCCCCGAGGATGGTGACCTCCGGCCTGGCCATTGGCCCCTACCGGCGCTCCCCCGCCTCCCAGCAGAGTGTTCTCGATGAGCTCCTGCAGACACAGGGACTTATGAGAGAGCAGTAGGGAGAAAGGACCTCATCCATGCGACGCAAGGTGTTCGACATCCTCACCTCAGCAGGCGGGATCGTGGTCGCAGTCGTGCTGGTCGTCGCCGGTGCGCTCGCGATGTGGGGCCACAGCTTCGCCAACTCGAACGTCCACAGCCAGCTCGCAAAGCAGGAGATCACCTTCCCGACGAAGGCGGCCTTCGCAGCTGCGAAGCCCGGCACGGAGATCACGCCTGCGATGGTCCCCTACCTCGAGAAGTACGCCGGCCAGCAGCTGCTCACCGGGCCGCAGGCCGAGGCCTACGCCGACCACTTCATCGCCGACCACCTCGCCGAGATGCCCTACGGCGGCGTGTACTCCAAGGTGAGCGCGGCCTCGATGGCCGACCCGAGCAACGCGGCGCTCGCGGCCGAGGTGATGACCACCTTCCGGGGCACCACCTTGCGTGGCCTGCTGCTCGAGGCCTACGGCTTCTGGACCTTCGGTGAGATCGCCTTCTGGGCCGCCATCGCCTCGTTCGTCCTCGCCGGCGTGATGATCCTGCTCGTCACCCTCGGACTCTGGCACGCCGCTCGCACGTCGGCGGAGGCCGAGCTGCGCATCGGCGCCCACCAGGCATCGACGGAGGGCGGGACCGGGGTCGCGGCGGCCTGACCACCTCGACTGCGCCCCGCAAGGGGTGCAGCGACGCGAAAGGGCCCAGCCCTCTCCCCCAGGGCTGGGCCCTTTCGCGTGCCCCGGCCCTTCGCAGCACGACCTCCCGGGTCACCCCACGCGAGCCCCTTTGCGGGCGATCGCGATGGCCGAACGCCTCTACCGACGCCGGTCACCCGGCGTCATGCTGAGCGAGAACCTGGCGAGCAAGGCGGGTCCATGTTCGTCCAAGACTTCAAGATCGTCGACAGGCCCTACGAGGAGGTGGCCTCCCGCCTGGTCGCCGGCGCGGCGGCGGCGCTCGGCGAGGCGCTCCGCGCGACGCGTCGCGACGCCGAGAGCCTGAAGGCGAGGATCGGCCACGCCGGATGGCCGCCGGTCGTCGCCGGCGACGTCGAGCTGCGCCCCGGGCCCGTCCGCGACCAGGGCGACGGGACGCTCGTCGCGTTCGGCTGGGAGTCGGCCAGGGAGGCGTCGTTGCTCCCGCGGCTCGACGCCGACCTCGAGGTCGCGCCGTTCGGCGCCCACCAGACCGCCCTCGCGCTGCGCGGGCGCTACGAGCCTCTCGGCGGCGTCCTCAGCCAAGCCGTCGATCGGGTGCTCTTGCACCGGCTCGCCGAGTCGACGGTGCGGGTGTTCCTCGACGAGGTGTGCTCGGCGCTCACCAGAGAGCGGCTCGCCGGCCCCGCCGCCGCCCGGCACGGCTGAGCTCCGGCACCCCTGAGCTCCGGCGCGATCGGGGCACACCACAGCATCTGGCGCGGCACGGCTCACGGAGGGCGCGTCCGGCCCGCGCGGCACGATCCCCGTCAGCCGTCCTCGGGCGCCAGCGTCTGGAGGAGGAGCTCGGCCAGGCTCGTCCCCGCCGGCCCGCCGAGGTGCCGGGACTGGGTCGCGCAGCTGAAGCCGTCGAGGACGATCGCCGCGCTCTCGGGCGCGGACGAGAGCGCCGGGAGCCAGCGGTCCCTGCCGATCGCCCGGGACAGCGCGTCGTGGTCTTTGGTGAAGCCGAACGACCCCGCGAGCCCGCAGCAGCCGGCGTCGAGCACCTCGACGCCGCATCCCGCACGCTCGAGCACGCGCCGCTCGGCGTCGACGCCGCCGACCGCCCGCTGGTGGCAGTGGGGATGCACGACCGCCCGCTCGACGGCGAGCGGGCGCGCCGGCCGCCATCCGATCGCGTCGAGGTGCTCCGCAAGGCTGCGGGCGAGGCCCGCGCAGCGTGCCGCCCGGGGATCGTCCCCGGCGAGGCCGGGCAGCTCGTCGCGGAAGGTCGCGAGGCAGCTCGGCTCCAGGACGACGATGGGCGTACCCGCGGCGATGAAGGGGTCGAGGACGTCGAGCAGGCGACCGAGCGCCCGGCGGGCGAAGCGGAGCATCCCGGCGTCGTACAGCGGCCGCCCGCAGCATGCCCACTGCCGCGGCACGGCGACGGACTCACCGGCGCCGTCCAGGACCCGCAGCGCCGCCTCGGCGCGACTCGGCCAGTAGAGGTCCGAGAAGGTGTCCGGCCAGAGCACGGCGGTCGTACCGGCTGCCCTGACCGCGCCCGCGCCGCCCGGCCCTCCTGCCGAGGCTCCGGTCGTCGCTCGCGCCGAGGCGGCTGTCGCCGGGCGCCGGCGGCGGAAGGTCCTCGGGCTGAGCCGAGGTGCCGGGCGGTCCGGCGTCACCCCGGCGAGACGCCTCGCGAGCCGGCCCAGGCCGTGCTCGCCGAGCACGGCGTTGACGGCGCCGGGCACGAGGCTCGCAGGTCTCGACCACCAGGGCAGCAGGCCGAGGGCGTAGGCGGCGGCGGGGCGTGGCCGGCCCGAGTAGTAATGCGAGAGGAACTCGGCCTTGTACGTCGCCATGTCGACGTGCGTCGGGCAGTCGGTGACGCATCCTTTGCAGGAAAGGCAGAGATCGAGCGCCTCGAGCACCTCGCGGTTGCGCCAGCTCCGCTCGGTGACTTCGCCCTGGAACATCTCCGCGAGAAGTTTCGCTCGCCCCCGCGTCGAGTGGACCTCCTCCCGGGTCACGCGGTAGGAGGGGCACATCACCCCGGTCTCGTCCCGGCGGCAGCGGCCGACGCCGACGCAGCGCTCAGCCGCCTCCTGCAGGCTGCCCCCGTCGTCGGCGAGGGAGAATCGCGTCCGCCCGAGCGACACCGCGCGGTGGTCAGGACCGTGGCGGAGGTCGGCGTCGAGGGGCCGGGCGTCGACGACCTTCCCCGGGTTCATCGCCCCGTCGGGGTCCCAGATCGCCTTCATCTCCCGGAAGGCGTCGACGAGCTCGGAGCCGAACATCTTCTCGAGCAGCTCGCCGCGGGCCCGCCCGTCGCCGTGCTCGCCCGACAGCGAGCCGCCGAGGCCGACGCACAGCTCCGCCGCCTTCTCGACGAAGGAGCGGAACGTCCGCAGGCCCGTCTCGGTGTGGAAGTCGAAGTTGTTGCGCGTGTGCACGCAGCCCTGGCCGAAGTGCCCGTACCAGGCGCCGGAGTAGCCGTGCGTCGCCCAGAGGTCCCGGACCCCCCGCAGGTACTCCCCGAGCCGCTCGGGCGCGACGGCGGCGTCCTCCCATCCCTCGTGGTTCGGCGGGCGCCCCGGCGGCTTCGCCGTCGCGCCGAGACCGGACTCCCGGATGCGCCAGATGGCTGCCTGGCCCGCCGGGTCGGCGAAGGTGGCGACGCTCGCCCCTCCGGGCGGCGCAGCGGCGAGCGCGGCGGCGCGGTCGTCGGCCTCGCCGGGATCGTCCGAGCCCACCTCGGCGAGGAGCCAACCCCCGCCAGGCGGCAGCAGCGGCAGGTCGGCGAGGTTGAGGCGGGCCGCAGTCATGTCGCGGACGAGCACGTCGTCGAAGCCCTCGAGGCCGAGCAGGCCGAAGGAGAGCACCTCGGGCACGTGGTCCGCCGCCTGGTAGACGTCCTCGAAGCCGAGCACGACGAGCCGGCGATGGCGCGGGCTCGTGACGAGCGACAGCGTCGCCCGCGTGACGAGGGCGCAGGTCGACTCCGTCCCGACGAGCGAGCGGGCGAGGTGGACGCCGCGCTCGGGAAGGAGCTCGTCGAGGTTGAAGCCCGAGACCCGCCGGGCGATCGGCGGGAACCGACGGCGGACGAGCTCGGCCGAGCGCCCGGCGAGGTCGAGCAGCGCAGCGACGATCCGGCCCTCCTCGCTGCTGGCGGCGACGGCGCTCGCCGCAGCCTCCCCCTCGAGGGAGCCCACCTCGAGGACGGCGCCGCGGTAGGTCGCGACGCGGAGGTGCGCGACGTTGTCCACCGTCTTGCCCGCGTACAGCGCGTGGGTGCCGCAGGAGTTGTTGCCGATCATCCCGC
>DAHVLW010000278.1:0-5055 GCA_027320205.1 Acidimicrobiaceae bacterium | reverse complement strand
GCTGGCGGCCGGGATCGAGCGCCTCGGCTTCGGCGCGCTCTGGCTCGGGGGCGGCAACGCCGACGAGACGGCCTTCGACCGCGTCCGGCAGGCGCTCGCCGGGACCGGCCGGCTCGTCGTCGCCACGGGGATCGCGAACATCTGGGCGTGGGATGCCCGGGCGCTCGCCGAGCGGTCGGCGTCGGTCGCGGCAGCGTTCCCCGGAAGGTTCGTCCTCGGGCTCGGCGTCAGCCACGCGCCGCTCGTGCGCTCGCTCGGCAAGCAGTACGAGCACCCCCTCGAGGCGATGTCGGGCTTCCTCGGCGGGCTCGCCCGGGCGCTCCCACGTGGGCGCCCCGTCCCGCCGATCGTCCTCGCCGCCCTCGGCCCGCGCATGCTGGCGTTCGCCCGGGACGAGAGCGCCGGAGCCCATCCCTACCTCGCGCCGCCGGCGCACACGGCTCGTGCGCGCCAGGTCCTCGGGCCGTCGCCGTTCCTCGCCCCGGAGCAGGCGGTCGTCCTCGAGGAGGACTCCGCAGCGGCGCGATCGACGGCGCGCGAGCACCTCGCGCGCTACCTGCGGCTACCGAACTACCGGCGCAACCTGCTCGGTCTCGGCTACGGCGAGGAGGAGCTCGCGGGCGAGGGATCCGACCGCGCCGTCGACGAGATCGTCGCCCACGGCAGCACCGGGCACGTCGCACACCGGGTCACGGCGCACCTCGCCGCGGGCGCCGACCACGTCTGCATCCAGCCGCTCGGCGAGGACACGGCGGCCGGCCGGCTCGACGTGCTCGGGCGGCTCGCACCGCTGCTGCTCGGGCAGCACGCGGCGTGACCGCGGCGGCGGCCCTCCCGGGCACACCCCGTCTGAGCTGGGGGGATCCGGTGGTCGGGACCGGCGTCGATCCGGTGACCTCGCGCTTTTCAGGCGCGCGCTCTGCCAACTGAGCTACCCGACCTCGCCGTCCCCAGGCTAGCCGCGGCGGCGACCGGCCTGCGCCGGCACGTCCGTCCGTGGTCGCTCGAGGGCAGCTGGCGGACCTGACGGGATTTGAACCCGCGACCTCCGGCTTGACAGGCCGGCGTGCACTCCGAGCTGCACCACAGGTCCACGTGCTCCCGCCCGTTCGGGGCGGCGGGGCGGCCGGAGCGTGACCCGACGCCCTCCACCGGGAGGGGGGCGACCGAGCATCCTAGGCGAGCGGACCGAGCCTCGTGCCCGGCGCTTCCGAGCCCCCCGCCGGAGGCTCCGGCACCGGCTGCCCGGAGCCCTGCCGGGGCCCCGGCGCGGCTGCGGTCGCCGCCGGACGGGCGGCGCCGTACATTGGCCGCTCGTGGCGAGCACGGGGTGGTCCGGCGAAGAGCGCAACGCCCGCGCCCTCGTCGGCGGCTTCGCCCGCTACCTCACCCGGCTGCTCGCCGAGGCGCCCGCCGGCGAGCCGAAGGACGTCGTCGTCGTCGGGCCCGGCGAGGGCGAGCTCCCGCCCGAGGCCGCCGAGGCGGCGGTGGCACTCGTGCTCGGCGAGCGGGACAGGGGATGGGTCGAGGCGGTGGGAGCGCGTTCTGGGCTCACGGTCCAGTTTGCCGGGGAGGCGGTGGCGGGCGACGGCCGCGGGGGCCCGGCTCCCGGCATCCCGCTCGCCGTGCTGGACCGCTGGGACCGCGCCGCCCTCCCGCCCGCCCCCGTCGGGCTCGACGTGCTCGCCGTCGTCACGACCTACAACGAGGCGGACATCGTCGGCGGCCTGCTCGACCGCCTCCTCGGCGACGGGCTGAGGGTCCACGTCGTCGACAACTGGTCGACCGACGGGACCTTCGAGCTCGTCGAGGAGCGCCTCGGGGCCGGGCGCCTCGCCCTCGAGCGCTTCCCGGCCGAGGGCCCGTCGCCGCACTTCGAGCTCGAGCGCCTGCTCGAGCGCGTCGAGGAGATCGCCCACGCCTCGGGGGCGGACTGGGTCGTCCACCACGACGCCGACGAGATCCGCGAGCCGCCGTGGGCCGGCGTCTCGCTGCGCGAGGGCCTCTACGCCCTCGAGCGCTGGGGGTTCGACTGCGTCGACCACACCGTCGTCAACTTCGTCCCGACCGACGACCGCTTCTCCCCCGGCGACGACCTTGCGGCGGCCTTCGAGTGGTGCGAGCTCGGCGAATCGCCTGGTCACTTCCTCCAGCAAAAGGCGTGGAAGCCGCGACCCGAGCGCGTCGCGATGGCGTTCTCCGGCGGCCACGAGCTCGTCGCCGGCGGCCGGCGGATCTTCCCCTACAAGTTCCTCACCCGCCATTACCCGATCCGGTCCCAGGCGCACGGCGAGCGCAAGATCCTCCGCGAGCGCCAGCGCCGCTTCAGCCCGGCCGAGCGGGCGCGGGGATGGCACGCCCACTACGACCACTACGCCGAGGGGTCCTCCTTCCTCGGCGATCCCGCCGAGCTCGTCCCCTTCGCCGCGCTCGACCGGCGCCTGCTCGTCCAGCGGCTGAGCGGCGTCGGGCTCCCCGGCAACCCCTTCACCGGCGAGTCGGCCGAAGCGGTCGCCGCCGAGGCGAGCCGGCCCGTGGCGATGCAGGCGGCCGCTGCCGGGCACGAGCCGCCGGCACCGCTCGTCCTCCGTGTCCAGACGGTCCTGTACTCCCCGGACGAGCGCTCCTTCTCGACCTTCCTGCGGGGGCTTCGCCAGGCCTCGACCTTGCTCACCCGCGCCCGGCCGGAGGTGCACGTCGAGGTGGCGCTCGGCGACTGCTCGCCGAGCCCCGCGCTCGGAGCCGAGGAGCTCGAGCGGGTGCGCTGGAGCTTCACCGGCACGGGGACGACCGCCGTCTACTACGAGCACTTCGGCGAGAACATCGGCCACGGCGCCGGCCAGCAGCGCCTTCTTTCCTGGCGGGGCGCCGCGGTCGCCGTGGTCCTGCTCAATCCGGACACGCTCGCGAGCCCGCGACTGCTGCTCGAGCTGCTCGAGGGCCTCGGCTCGCCGGACGACCGGGTCGGCCTCGTCGAGGCCCGCCATCTCCCCCTCGAGCACCAGAAGGCGTACGACCCGCTCACGGGGGAGACGGGCTGGGCGTCGGGCGCGTGCTCGCTCGTTTCGGCGGCGGCGCTCGACGCGACGGGCGGCTTCGACACCGGGTCGTTCTTCCTGTACTGCGACGACGTCGACCTGAGCTGGCGGGCGCGCCTTGCCGGCTTCCGGCTCGTCCACCGGCCGAGCGCCGTCGTGTTCCACGACAAGCGTCTCTCCGCCGCCGCGGCGCAAGTGCCGGGAGAGACCGAGCGCTACCACTCGGCGCTCGCCTCGCTCCTGCTCTACGCGAAGTACTCACGGCCGGACCTGCTCCAGACGGGGCTCGACGCCTTCGACGCCTCGGCAGACCCCGTGCACCCCCGCGCCGCCGCGGAGCTCCGCCGGCGCGCGGCCCTCGGGCTCCTCCCCGAGCCGATCGACGCCGACGGCAAGGTCGCCGACTTCTCGACCTACGCCTACGCCCCGCTCAAGTTCGACTACGCGCGGGCGACCCCCGCCGGCTGAGCCCGACATGGCCCGCTACCGGTTCGCCTACGGCGAGGACTCGCCCTACGGCCATGCGGTCGCGCTCGTCGGCGAGCACCGCCACCCCGACGGGCGCGTGGTGCTCGACCTCGGCTGCGGCTACGGCGCCATCGCCGAGCCCGTCCGCCGCCTGGGTCTCGACTACGTCGGCCTCGACCTCGACGAAGAAGGCCTTGCCGACCTGCGGGCGCGCGGCTTCGAGGCGCGCCGGCTCGACCTCGCCGGCCCCGAGGGGATCGCGCCGGCGCTGCAGGCTGCCGCACGGGGACGGAGGGTCGCCGCAGTCACCGCCCTCGACGTCGTCGAGCACCTCGCGCAAGGGCCCGGCACGCTGCGAGCCCTCAACGGCTTCGCCCTGGCGAGCGGCCGGCCCCCGCTCGTCGTGTCGATCCCGAACGTCGCCCACCTCGACCTGGCCGCCAAGCTGCTCCTCGGCCGCTGGGACGTCACCGAGACGGGACTGCTCGACTCGACCCACGTCTCGCTCTACTCGCCGGCGCGGCTCCGGCGCGTCTTCGCGGCGACCGGGTGGGCGGAGATCGGCGAGCGGGACTTCGAGCTCGTGGCGAGCGACCAGCACTTCCCCGCCGACGCAGCGCCCCTCGCCGCGGGCACGCCCCTGCACGGGCTCGTCGCGCTCGTCCGCCGGCGCGCCGCATCGGGGGCGACGACCAACCAGTTCGTGCGCGCCTACGCGGCGGTCCCGCACCCCGACCCCACCGGCGGGCCGGGGTCGAGCGGGGTCGTCGTCCCGAGCGGGGTCGCCGTCCCGGGCGAGCTGGTCGTTCCGGACACGGGGGTCACCTCGCCGCTGCTCAGCGTGCTCATCGTCACCGCCGCCGGGCGCGAGGCGCTCCTCGCCGACGCCCTCGTCGCCCTCGACGCCCAGACCCGCCAGGACTTCGAGGTCGTCGTGCTCGTGCTCGACGCCCTCGGGTCCGAGGTGCGGGCGGCCGAGCGCCTCGTCGCCGAGTTCGGCGAGTCACTCGCCGGCCGCACGCAGGTCGCCGGCGTGCGCGGGTCGAGCCGCCCCCAGGCGCTCTCGCTCGGGGTCGCCCGGGCACGCGGGCGCTACGTCACGGTGCTCGACGACGAGGTCGTGCCCTTCGCCCACCTCGTCGAGAGCTACGCCTCGCTCGCCGCCGGCGCGGCGGGCCAGGTGCTCCGGATCCTCCCGGCCGAGCAGGCAGCTCGCCCGATCCCCTGGCCCGAGGGCCACGAGGGCTTCGTCGCCGCCGAGGGCGCCTGCACCCCCTGGCCCGAGCGCTTCGACCTGCTCGCCGAGCTCTGCGACGAGCACTCTCCCCCGGAGTCCTACGCGCTCCCCCGGAGCTGCTTCGTCGACCTCGGCATCGCCCACGACGAGGCGCTCGGCGCGGCCGCCGAGTGGGACGTGCTCGTGCAGGCGGCGCTGTGCTGCGGGCTCGCCGCCGGGGGCGGCGAGCCGGCGACCCTGCGCCGCGCCGGCGCGCTCGGGCCGCTCCCGGGCACGCCGTCGGCGAGCGAGGCGGCCGAGGCGCGCGAGCGC
>DAHVLW010000260.1:0-3701 GCA_027320205.1 Acidimicrobiaceae bacterium | reverse complement strand
GAGCGGGTCGGCGGCCGAGAGCCGGATCGCGAGCCCCTCGGGCGCCGCGCGCGACCTCGCGCGAAGGGCGTCGACCGCCTCGGGGAGCCCGTACTGCTCGCCGGCGACGCCGGCGACAAACCGGCCGCCGCGCGCCACGCCCCTCGCCTCGAGCCGGCGCAGCGCCAAGAGGATCTCGCGCCACGGCAGGCCGAGCGACTCTCGCTGTGCGAGGTCCCGGAAGACGACGCCCCAGCGGGCGAGCAGCTGGAGGGCCATCGCTTCGACGAGCTCGTCCGGGGCGAAGTCGCCCGGCGAGGCGGCCTCGAGCACGGACCAGCGGCCGCCGGCGAGGGCAGGAGGGACGTTGCGCGCCGGGTCGGCTGGGCGCCGCCTCGGCGCCGGGTCGGCAGCGTGCCGCAGGGGCGAGGGGGCCCGCCGAGCCGCCGCGGCGCTCGGCCCCGGGCGGCCCGGCCCGGCCCGGCCGTGGGCGCTCACCGCCTGGTAGCGTCCTGCGAGGAGCGCCCGCACTGCTCGGAACCCGTCCGAGGTGACGAGCCCGCGTGCGACCCCGTCCCAGAGCGCTTCGGCGACCTCACCCGGGAGGCGCCCCGTTGCCGCGCAGAGGTCCCCGAACCACAGCGCGCCCCTCTCCTCGAGCGCTTCCAGCACCTCGAGCGCCGCGCCGGCACCGGGCCGTCCCGGCGTGGCAGCTCCCCGCGACGCCGCGAGCAGCCAGGTCATGTCCTCCCGGCGGGCGAGCGTGACCGGAGTGGCCCTCGAGGGCACGACGCCGGGGCGCCGCGTCCCCTCGGCGGCGCCGTCGGCCGGCCGGAGCCCGACCCTGCCCCAGGCCGTCGCGCCGTGGGACGAGAGCTCGTCGAGCAGGTGCGCCTGGTAGCCGGCGAGGCGTGCCGGGAGGATCGACTCCTCCCACGAGCCGACCGGCGCCTCGATTCCCTGGAGCTGGCCGACGATCTCGGCGAGCCCGCCCGTCCCGTGGAGACGGGTGCCCGGCGAGACGTGCTGCCAGTCGAGGAGGAATCGCATGAAGTCCTGCACGCTCGCCGCCGGCTGGCTCCGCCGCTCGATCCGCCGGGCGCGCGCAGCGATCCGGGCGGCGAGGTGCCGGGAGCACCAGCGGTCACCGCCGGTCTGGAGCACGGCGCCCGTCGCCCGCAGGCGCGCGAGCGCGATCTCGACGTCGCCGGGGCCCAGACCGGGGATAGCCTCTGCGAGCTCCGCGGCGAGCACCGGGCCGCTGTGCTCGAGCCAGCCGCCGACGGCCCGGGTCGCCACCTCCTCCCGTCCCGGCGGTCCGCCCCCGGGCGCCCCAGGGGGCTCGCGGTCTGGGTCGAAGCGCACCTCGTGGACTTCGCCGAGGAGAGCTTCGACGTCCGGGCGCCGCTCGGTCGCGCACCAGGCGTCGAGCAGTCCGTCCCTCGGTGCCGGCTCGCGGCTCCGCTTGCTGCGGGCCGACATAGCCCGACCGGCTGCGGCGAGCTCGGCGAAGAGGTGAGCCCAGCGCGGCTCGGGGCGGCAGAGGACCAGCGTCAGGAGGAGGTCGTGGAGCTCGTCGGCATCCCTCGGGTCGGGCGCCGCCTCGGCACGGACCTCTTCCACGGCGACGGGGTCGACGGCGCTCAGGTCTCGGGCCTCGACCGGTATCCCGCGCCGCAGGGACACCGCGCGGCTGCGGCGCTCCTCGAGCGGCGCGTCGTCGAGGTAGGTGTAGGGGCGGCCGTTGAGGATCTCGTGCGCGAGGAGCGACGGCTCGGCTCCGTCGACGCAGGTGAAGCCGATGCGGCCGTCGCGCAGTCGGGCGACGAGCTCGGCGAGCCCGTCGAGGTCGATCGCCTCGCTGAAGCAGTCGTCCAGCGTCTGGCGGACGATCGGGTGATCCGGCACGGGGATCGGCCCGGACACGTTCTCCTGGCACGCGGCGAGCGCCGGGAAGATGGCCGCCATGAGATCGTCGGCCTCCATCCGCTGGATCGCGGGGGGAAGCCGCCTCGATCCACGAAAGCGCGGTGAGACGAGGGACCGGGAGAGGTTCCACCGCCAGCGCGAGGTGAAGATCGGCGTCGGGAGCACGGCCTGGACCAGGACGTCGCGCACCGTCCCGGGCGCGAGGAAGCGCGTCACGTCCTCGAGAGGGAAGGAGTGCTGCGGCCCGAGCGAGATCAGGACGGCGTCGTCGCTCGCGGCCGCCTGCAGCTCGAAGTTGAAGGTCGTGCAGAAGCGCTTGCGCAGGGCGAGGCCGAGCCCGCGGTTGACGCGGGCGCCGTAGGGGGAATGCACGACGAGCTGCATCCCGCCGGCGTCGTCGAAGAAGCGCTCGAGCACGAGGTGCGACTTCGTCGGTAGGCGACCGAGCTGGGTGCGCGCGGCGGCGAGGTAGGCGACGGTCTCCTCGGCCGCGCGCCGGTCGACCCCGGCGCGACGGCGCACGGCTTCGACGGCCGCCCCGAGCTCCGCCGACCCGGTGCCCGCCGCGTCGTGCCGGTCGAGCTCGACCTCCACCAGCGCGCGCAGGGACGAGACGGCGTCGGCGAGCTCGTCGGTGCGTGCCGGCGCCTCCCCCAGCCAGAACGGCAGCGTCGGCGTCGCACCCTCGGCGTCGACGACTCGGACGACGCCCTGCTCGACGCGCTTGATGCGCCAGGTCGAGCTTCCGAGCAGGAAGACGTCACCGGCCATCGCCTCGACCGCCCAGTCCTCGTTCACCGTCCCGACGACTGCCTCGTCGGGCTCGAGAAGGACCTTGTAGTCGGCGAGATCGGGGATGGCACCGCCCGAGGTCGCGGCGGCGAGCCGGGCGCCGCGCCGGGCCCGCAGTCGGCCGTTCACCCGATCCCGATGGAGGTGCGCCCCGCGCCGTCCCCGCCCGGTCTCGACGCCGTCGCTCATGAGGGTCACGATCGCCTCGAAGTCCTCGTCCGGGAGCCGGGCGTAGGGAGCGGCGCGACGGACGAGCGCGAGCAGCTCCGGCTCGGCGATGCCGTCCGGGCCGGATGCCGCGCACTCGGCGACGATCTGCTGGGCGAGGACGTCGAGCGGCGCGACAGGGGGCAGCACGGCGTCGAGGGAGCCCTCCTCGACGGCCGCGAGGAGGGCGAGGCACTCGACGAGCTCGTCCCGGGTCAGGGGGTAGAGCCGGCCCTTCGGGACGCCGCTCACCCGGTGGTCGGCCCGACCGACGCGCTGGAGGAGCGTCGCGATGCTGCGTGGCGAGCCGAGCTGGCAGACGAGGTCGACCGGCCCGATGTCGATGCCGAGCTCGAGCGAGGCCGTCGCGACCACGGCGCGCAGATCGCCGGCGCGGAGCCGCGCCTCGACGCTGAGACGCCGCTCGGTCGACAGGCTCCCGTGGTGGGCGCTCACCGCGTCCTCGCCGAGACGTTCGGCGAGAAGGTGGGCGATCCGCTCGGACATCCGGCGGGTGTTGACGAACACGAGCGTCGTCGTATGGGCCGCGACCTGGGCCGCGAGGAGGTCCACGACCTCGCCCATCTGCTCCGTCGTCGCGACGGCGCCGAGCTCGCTCGGTACAAGCGAGACGTCGACGTCGAGCCGCCGGCGGTGCCCGACGTCGACGACCCGGCAGCGCGGCGACCCGTCGGGCAGCACCCTGCCCTCACCCGTCCCGACGAGGAGCCGCGCGATCGTCTCGATCGGCCGCTGGGTGGCGGAGAGGCCGATGCGGGCCGGTCGCGCCCTCG
>DAHVLW010000255.1:0-3435 GCA_027320205.1 Acidimicrobiaceae bacterium | reverse complement strand
GCCGAGCGGATCCTCGCCCGCTCCTGGGCGCAGGTCATCTGGCGCTGCTGGCAGGACCGCGCCCCCTACGACCCGGCGCTTCACGGTGCCCATCTGGCGCTCGTCAGCGCCGGGGGTTGACATAGGGCTACTCATCGCCGCCCGGGCTTTCATGGGCGTCGGCGCCGCGGGGATCATGCCGTCCACGCTCTCGATCCTCACGAACGTCTTCACCGAGGAGGAGCGCCGCGCCCGCGCGATCGGGATCTGGTCCGGAACGACCGGCCTCGGCATCGCCGTCGGACCGATCGTCGGTGGCTGGCTGCTCGCCCACTACTGGTGGGGCTCGGTCTTCCTCATCAACGTG
Source organism: Acidimicrobiaceae bacterium (assembly GCA_027320205.1). GTDB lineage: Bacteria > Actinomycetota > Acidimicrobiia > Acidimicrobiales > Bog-793 > JAKAOD01. Next base: position 3,089 of record DAHVLW010000255.1, on the reverse strand, counting down.
CCGATCGCCGCCGTAGGTCTGCTCGCCACCGCCTGGCTCGTGCCGGACTCGCGAAACGCCGACGCGAGGCTCCCTGACCCCGTCGGGGCGCTCGCCTCGACCGTCGGGCTGGCGCTGCTCCTGTGGGGCATCATCGAGGCTCCCAATCGCTCGTGGTCCTCGCCGCTCGTGATCGCCGCGATGTGCGGCGGGATGGCCGTGCTCGCCGGGTTCGTCATCTGGGAGCGGGCGTCGGACCATCCGATGCTCCAGCTGCAGCTGTTCGGCAGCCGGCGGTTCTCCACCGCAATCGTCTCGATGTCCCTGGTGATCCTCGCCTTGATGGGCGCGCTCTTCATGCTGACGCAGTACCTGCAGTTCTCCCTCGGTTACAGCGCTCTCCAGACAGGCCTGAGGATCGGCCCGATCGCGGCGGTGATCCTCGTCGTCGCGCCGTGCTCGAGCCTCCTCGTGCGCCGGCTTGGCACGAAGCTCGTCGTGGGGGCCGGCATGGCGGTCGTCGTCGCCGGCATGCTGATGGTCGCAAGGACGTCTGTGCAGGGCACCTACATGGGCGACTTCCCCGGTTTCATGCTCATCGGGTTCGGGATGGGTCTCGCCTTCGCCCCGGCTACGGAGTCGGTGATGGGGTCGCTGCCCCTCGGCGAGGCCGGCGTCGGCTCGGCCACGAACTCGGCCGGGATCCAGGTAGGCGGCGCCCTCGGCGTCGGACTGCTCGGGAGCCTCCTCAACACGCGCTACCAGGACCAGCTTGTCCCTTTGCTCGCTCACCAGCCGATGCCCGCAGCCGTGCACCATCTGATCGTCGGATCGCTCGGCGGTGCGCTCGGCGTTGCGGGCACGGTGGGCGGCCGCCTGGGCTCCGAGCTCGCCGGTGCCGCCCGCGAGGCGTTCGTGAGCGGGCTCGACCTCGCGCTCGTCGTCGGTGCGCTCGTCGTCGGTGCCGGGGCGCTGCTCGCCCTCGCGCTCCTCCCGAGCCGCTCGGACCGAAGCAGGTCCGGCGGACGGAACGGGACGAACGGCTCTAGCAGGACCAGCCTGGATCTGGTCGCATTGGACCGGGAGGTGGATCCGTGACGAGCGAGCGGGTCTGGACCGTCGAGATCGCCTTTACCGAGGACGACGAGCGCACGCGTGCCGACGCTCGTCTGCACGGCGGCGGGCACGTGCTCGCGGGTTGGGGTCGCTCCCGCCGCAACCCGGTCGATCGCGACGTCCCGCTCGTCGGGGAGGAGCTCGCCGCGTCCCGCGCCCTCTCGGACCTCGCGCGCCAGCTCGTCTCCGACGCGCTGGACGTCGTCGAAGTCATCGAGGCCGAGCGACACGAGCCGCACGCGTCGAGCCGATGAGCACCCGGGACGAGGAGATCGCCGAGACGTGCCGCGCGCTGCGAGCCGCGGTCGGGGAGCTACGTGACGCCGTCGAGATCCTCACCGGGGCGCTCGAGCTCGACGGCGAGGATCTTTACGTGCGTTCCGACCTCGACGACGTGAGCGTGACGCTCCGGGAGGTCGACGTGCACCTCAGGCGACTCGTCGATCGGTCGGGCTTGTGATGGCGAGGGACGTGGCGGTGCGAGGCACCACGAGCCCGACGGCACCGGACCTGCGGGCGTACGACGTGATCGGGTCACGGTGGAGCGCGCTGCGAAGCGAGCTGGAAAGGAGGTCGTGATGAAGGCTGCCGTAGGGGACAGGATCGTCGTCCCGGGGCACCACGTCGGAGACCCCGTCCAGGAGGGCGAGATCCTCGGCGTCGAGGGCAAGGAAGGCGAGCCGCCTTACCACGTGCGTTGGCTCGCCGACGGCCGCGAGGGGCTGTACTTCCCCGGTCCGGACGCCACGATCGAGCACGGCTCGGAGGCCGCGACCCGCTGAGCGCAGGGCAGGGCTGCGCCTAGCGTCGATCCCGAGGCTGGTCTGAGGGCGCCAAGAAGCCGTCCGGAGGCTGGTCGGAGGTCTGGTCCGGGGATCGGTCCGAGAGCGGGCGCCAAGGCGCGAGGAGGGCAAGGACCTCCTCGTCTCGAAGCTGGGCGAAGTCGGCGTAGCACGGGCCGATGGCGCCGAAGCGCTCGGGGCTCTCGAGGCAGACGACCTCGTCGGCAACGGGGGAGAGGTCGGCGAGCGCAGAGGCCGCGACGACCGGAGCGGCAAGGACGACCCGCGCCGCGCCGGAACCGCGGGCGACCCGGCACGCCGCCGCCGCCGTCGCGCCGGTTGCGACGCCGTCGTCGACGAGCAGCGCCAGCCTCCCGGCAAGCGGCACGGGCGGGCGCGCGGCCCGGTAGCAGGCGACTCGCCGCTCGAGCTCGGCGCGCTCGCGGCGCTCGATGGCGGCGAGCTCGGACGCGCCCACGCCGGCCGCCCGGACGATCTCGTCGTTGACGACGCGGACCCCGCCCTCGCCGATCGCCCCCATGGCGAGCTCTGGCTGGAACGGTACGCCGAGCTTCCGGACGACGATGACATCCAGGGGCGCATCGAGCAGCCTCGCCACCTCCGCGGCGACGGCGACGCCGCCTCGGGGAAGCCCGAGGACGACGGGGTGCTCCGGGCGGAGGCTCGACAGGCGCTCGCCGAGCAGCCTCCCGGCTTCGGAGCGGTCCTCGAAGAGCATGCCGTCGTCCGCGGGGCTCAGCCTCGCGCGCGCCGGCGCAAGGTCGCCTCGACGTCCGAGCGGTAGAGCACGCCGGCGAGCTTGCCCTCCGACACGACGGCGAGCGCACGCCGTCGCGAGCGGACGAGCTGCTCGACGGCATCCGGGAACAGCTCCGTGCTCGCGTCGAGCACCGGGGCGCCGGCGTCGGCGACGTCGGCAAGCGCTGCGCCCGGCATCGCCCTGCCGAGGTCGGCGGCCGAGACGATGCCGACCAGGCGCCCGTCCGCGACGACGGGGAAGGAGCGGCCGGGGAACGTGCCGAGGAAGGACGCGGCCTGCGCGACGGGCTCGTCGGCCCCGAGGCCGCAGGGGTCCTCGACCATCACGTCCCGCACCCGCAAGCCTCGGCAGGCGACCGACAGCACCGCGCTGTCCTCCTCGGCGCCGGCGGCGAGCAGCACGAGGACCCCGAGGATCGCGACCCAGAGGTC
>DAHVLW010000254.1:0-3352 GCA_027320205.1 Acidimicrobiaceae bacterium | reverse complement strand
GCCGAGCGGATCCTCGCCCGCTCCTGGGCGCAGGTCATCTGGCGCTGCTGGCAGGACCGCGCCCCCTACGACCCGGCGCTTCACGGTGCCCATCTGGCGCTCGTCAGCGCCGGGGGTTGACATAGGGCTACTCATCGCCGCTCCTCCTCGAGGCGGGCCTGCTGGCTCGGGTGGACGACGATGTCGTCGTTCGAGGCGCCGGCTGCGACCATCGGGTACACCTGCTCCATCGAGTCGATGCGGAAGTCGATCACGACGGGGCGGTCGTCGACGTCGTTCGCCTTCTCGATGGCGGGCCGGACCTCCTCCGGCGAGGCGACCCTGAGCGCGACGCAGCCCATCGCCTCCGCCCAGCCCACGTAGTCGGGCAGGTCGGGTGAGAGGTAGATCTCGGAGTAGCGCTCCTCGTAGAACATGTGCTGCCACTGGCGCACCATGCCGAGATAGGCGTTGTTCAAGATCGCGATCTTCACCGGGATGCGCTCGGCCGACGCCGTGACGAGCTCCTGGGCGGTCATCTGGAAGCATCCGTCGCCGTCGACCGCCCAGACCATCCGATCCGGGCGCCCGACCTTGGCGCCTATCGCCGCCGGCACGGCGAAGCCCATCGTGCCGAGCCCCCCGGAGTTGACCCAGCTCCTCGGGTGCTCGAAGCGCCAGAACTGGGAGGCCCACATCTGGTGCTGCCCGACCCCCGACACGAGGATCGTGTCGTCCGGCGTGGCATCACGGAGCTGCTCGACCACATGCTGCGGCTTGAGCGCCCCGGTGCCTCGGGAACCGGGCTGCGCCCCGTCGCCGTAGGAGAGCGGGAAGCGCTCCCGCCAGCCGGCGAGCCGGGCGACCCAGGGGGCGAGGCGCCCAGGTTCGAGAGCGCCGGGCTGCACGCCCCCGCGCCGGCGGAGCTCGGCGACGAGGGCCTCGAGGGCGAGGCGGCAGTCGGCGACGACGGCGACGTCGGCCCGGCGCACCTTGCCGATCTCGGCGCGGTCGACGTCGACGTGGACGACGCGCGCCCCGGGCGCGAAGGCGTCGACCCGTCCCGTCACCCGGTCGTCGAAGCGGCTCCCGAGCGCGAGGAGCAGGTCGGCATGCTGCATCGCCGTGACTGCGGCGTAGGTCCCGTGCATGCCCGGCATCCCGAGGCTGAGCGGGTGGCTGTCGGGGAAGGCGCCCCGGGCCATCAGTGTCGTCGTCACCGGGATGCCCGTGAGCTCGACGAGCTCGGCGAGCGCCGCCGACGCCCCTGACTTCACGACGCCGCCCCCCACGTAGGCCACCGGTCGCGCCGCGGAGAGCACGAGGTCGGCGGCCTCGGCGATCGACGCCGGGTCGGGCGCGCCCGCCGGCCGGTAGCCGGGGAGGTCGACGGGAGAGGGCTCGTGCCAGGTCACCGTGGCGTTCGCCACGTCCTTCGGAAAGTCGATGAGGACCGGGCCCGGGCGACCGGTCGTCGCGACGTGGAACGCCTCGGCGACGACCTGGACGATGCTCTCCGGGTCCGTGACGAGCCAGTTGTGCTTCGTGACCCCGGCCGTCACGCCCGTCGTGTCGACCTCCTGGAAGGCGTCGGAGCCGATCGAACGCCTCGCCACCTGGCCGGTCACGACGACGAGCGGGTTCGAGTCCATGTAGGCGTCGGCGAGGGGCGTGACGATGTTCGTCGCCCCCGGCCCGCTCGTCACCATCGCCACGCCCGGCCGGCCGGTCACCTGGGCGTAACCCTCGGCGGCGTGCCCGGCGCCCTGCTCGTGCCGCACGAGGATGTGGCGGATCGACGAGTCGATGATCGGGTCGTAGACGGGCAGGATCGCCCCGCCGGGAAGCCCGAAGATCACCTCGACGCTCTGGCTCTCCAGGCTCTTGATGAGCGCCTGCGCTCCTGTCAGCTCCATCGTTGCTCCTCTGGTGCTCGTTTCCGCCCCGGCAGGGGCGGGCGGCGCGCGGCGGGCGGCGGGACCGGGCGCCGCCGCCTCCGCCGTCCGGCGCCCGGAAATGGAACGACCTCCCTTTCGGGAGGCCGCAAGCGCGCGAACGACGGGTGTCGCTGCGCGCTACACGATGAGTACGACGAGCGAGCGGTCCGTCACGTGGGCGATCTTGCCAGACGCGGCTGCGCCCGGCAAGCGCGTGCTGCGGTCGACCCTGGCGGCCGGCCCGGGGCCGCGCCGGCAAGGGCACCCGTGAGGCATCGGTCAGGCCTCGGTCAGGCCTCGGTCACCGCGCCCCGCTCGGCGCCGGCAACGAGCCTGGCGAACTTGGCAAGCGCCCCCGCGGTGTACCGGGGAGCCGGCGGCTTCCAGAGCGCACGGCGGCGCTCCAGCTCGTGCGGCTCGACGAAGAGGTCGATGCGCCCCTCGTCGGCGTCGATGACGATCCGGTCGCCGTCGGCGACGAGGGCGACCGGCCCGCCGACGGCGGCCTCCGGCGCGACGTGCCCGACGCAGTAGCCGTGCGTCCCCCCGGAGAACCGGCCGTCGGTGACGAGCGCGCAGTCCCCCCCGCGACCCGCCCCGGTGAGCGCCCCGGTGACGGCGAGCATCTCGCGCATGCCCGGACCGCCCTTCGGACCCTCGTACCGGATGACGAGCACGGTGCCGGGGACGATGTCGCCCGCGAGGATCGCCTCCATCGCCCCGTCCTCGCCGTCGAACACCCGCGCCGTCCCCTCGAAGCGGGATCCGTCCATGCCGGCGACCTTCACGACCGCACCGTCGGGCGCCAGCGATCCCTTGAGCACGGCGGTGCCGCCGCGGGAGTGGATCGGCCGGGAGAGCGGGCGCACGACCTCGCCGTCCGGAGCCGCCGGGTCGAGACGTGCGAGGTTCTCGGCGACCGTCCGCCCGGTGACGGTGAGGCATTCCCCCTCGAGCAGCCCTGCCTCGAGCAGCTCGCGCATCACGACCGGCACGCCGCCCACCGCGTCGAGGTCGCTCATGTGGAACCGGCCGTGCGGCTTCATGTCGGCGAGGTGCGGGACGCGGCGGCCGACTCTGTCGAAGTCGTCCATCGTGAGCTCGACACGGGCCTCGTTCGCGATCGCCAGGAGGTGCAAGACGGCGTTCGTCGAGCCGCCGAGCGCCATCGAGACGGCGATCGCGTTCTCGAACGCCGCCTTCGTCATCACCTGGCGCGGCCGGATGCCCCGCTCGAGGAGCTGCAGCACGGCTCGACCCGAGTCGTAGGCGATGTCGTCCCGGCGCCGGTCGACGGCGGGCGGGCTCGCGCCTGACGGAAGCGCCATGCCGAGCGCCTCGGCGACTGAGGACATCGTGTTGGCGGTGAACATCCCGGCGCACGCGCCCTCCGTCGGGCAGGCGTTGCGCTCGATCGCGAGCAGCGTCTCGTCGTC
>DAHVLW010000252.1:0-4496 GCA_027320205.1 Acidimicrobiaceae bacterium | reverse complement strand
GCGGGCACGGCGCCGGGTAGCATGCGCCCGTGGCGAGCTCCCGGGGCGATGCCGCGCCGCGCCCGGGCGGGGGGGAGCGGCCCATTGACGTCTTGTGCATCGGCAACGCGCTCGTCGACCACCTCGCCTTCGCCGGCGAGGAGGTGCTCGAGACGGTGGGCATCGCCCGCGGGGGGATGACGCTCGTCGACATCCCGACGACGGCTCGGATCGCGGCGGTCGTCGGCGAGGGTCGCCAAGTCCCCGGCGGCATGGTGACGAACTCGGCCGTCGGGGTCGCCTCGCTCGGGGGAACGCCCGCCTACGTCGGGGCGGTCGCGGACGACGAGCCCGGGAGGCGGTTCGCGGCCGACCTCGAGGCCGCCGGCGTACGGGCCGTCCTCGAGCGCTTTCCCGTCGACGAGTCCGACCCCGACGCAGCGACGGGGCGCTGCTTCGTGATCGTCACGCCGGATGGCGAGCGGACGATGGCGACGGCGCTCGGCGTCGGAGGGCGGCTGGACCGCGACGGCGTCGACCCCGACGTCATCGCCGCGGCGCGCCTCGTGTTCCTCGAGGGGTATGTGCTCGACCTTCCCGACGCCGCGGCGATCGTCGAGAAGGTCGTGGCCGAGAGCGGGCGCGCCGGCACCCGGATCGCGGTCGGGCTGGCCGACTCGATGCTCGTCGAGCGCCACCACTCCCTGCTCTCAGATCTCGTCGCGCGCCACGTCGACGTCGTCTTCGCCAACGAGGCCGAGGTCGCCGCGCTGACGGGCGAGCGCAGCGTCGACGCGGCGCTCGAGGCGTTGGCCCGGCCAGGTCTCGTGGCCGTCGCGACCTGCGGCCGCGACGGGGCCCTCGTCGCGCACGACGGCTCGATCGTCGCCGTCCCGGCCGTGCACGTCGAGCACGTCCTCGACCGGACCGGTGCCGGGGACCTCTTCGCAGGCGGGTTCTGCTTCGGTCTCACGCACGGAGCCGGCGTCGAGCGGGCCGCTCGCCTCGGATCGCTCGCTGCCGCCGAGGTGATCGGACACCTCGGCGCGCGCCCGGAGACCTCGCTCGCCGAGCTCGCCCGAGCGGCGGGCCTGCTCTGACTCAGTCGCCTCCCTCGGCGTCGTCGGCGGGGAGGCAGGGGAGGTCGAGGTCGGCGAGCCGGACGAGCCCGGAGGCGATCCATCGAGCAAGGCCCGCCACCTGATCGTCGATCTTCTCCGGGTGCTCGAGAACGGCCTCGTCGAGGTGGTAGGTCCCTTGGTAGGCGATCTCGATCGCGCAGGAGGGGACGTCACGCTCCGGGTCGAAGACCTGCTCGATCGTCGGCCCGGTCCGCTCGAGGTGCTCGCCCGCGATCTCGGGAGCGCCGCCGTCGAGCGCGGCGAGGACCGTGGCGGGGTCCGGGACCGCCGCGAGGCGCTGAAGGCGGAGCGCCACCTCGACGACCACCTCCGGCCGCTCGGTGGGCGCTTCGCCGATCGTGTACGACCGGTACGCGCTCTGGCTCCAGGTCGGCCACTCGAGGCTCAGGTCGGCGCGCACCCTCGGCGGGCTCTGCTCGCCGGGCAGGCTGTAGGAGGTCTCGAAGGAGACGTCGCCGAGGAAGACGTCGACCTGGAAGCGCTCCTCGACCGCCTGCTGCTCGAGGAGCGCCGCCTCGAGCGCTTCGCGGATCGCCCCGATCACGTCGAGGAGGATGTGGTCGATCACGGATCATCGAGGCTAGTGGTCCCGGGCGCTCCCGCGGCCGGGCCGCCCGCCGCGTGGCGCGGCCCTCGACGGCGGCGCCACAGAACGGCCCCCGAGCGCTGCGATGGGGCGACCGGCGCCCGTAGTAGAACGATCCGATGGCGAACCCCTGGCTCGACCGTCGAGTCATCGCCTACGCCCACCAGGGCGGAGCGCGAGAGGGGCCCTCGAGCACGCTGTTCGCGATCAGCGCGGCGCTCGCCGCCGGCGCGACGGCGGTCGAGCTCGACGTGCATGCGACCGCCGACGGGGAGCTCGTCGTCTGCCACGATGCGACGCTCGATCGGACGACGTCTGGCCGCGGCATGATCGCCGAGCAGCGACTCTCCGACATCGAGCAGCTGGACGCGGCCTACTGGTTCGTCTCCGGCGAGGACGCTTGTCACGGGCGCCTGCCTGTCGACTACCCGCTTCGGGGTCGGGCGGGTGCCGAGCCGGGGCTCAGGGTCGCGTCGCTGCGAGCCGTGCTCGAGGCGTTTCCCGGCGTCGTGCTGAACCTCGACATCAAGCAGACGGCGCCGCGGGTGCGCCCCTACGAGGCGACGCTCGCCTCGTTGCTCCAGCACTACGGCCGGCGCGACGACGTGATCGTGGCGTCGTTCCACGACGAGGCGACCGAGACGTTCCGCACGCTCGCGCCCGAGATCGGGACCTCCGCCGGCCGCCGGGCCGTCGCCGCGTTCGCCCTCGCCCACTGGTCGCGACGGCGTCCCGACCGCCGGATCGCCAGGCACGTCGCCCTCCAGGTTCCGGCGCACGTGCGCGGCGTGCGCCTGGTGACGAGGCGGTTCGTCGAGACGGCGCACGAGCTCGGCCTCGCCGTCCACGTCTGGACGGTCGACGACCCGGCCGAGATGGAGCGACTCGTCCTCGCCGGGGTCGACGGGGTGATGTCGGACCGACCGAGCGCGCTCGCCGGGGTGCTCCGACGGCTCGGCGCGACGTGGGCCGGCGCGCCGGGACTTGGCCGGGAGCCGTAGCGAGCTCGACCGGGCACCAGACGGTCGGGCCAGGAGCCGATCCGCGCGGCGAGCGCTGCCGCGCCGTCCTCTACGCTCGGCAGGTCGGCGCGTCATGGGAGGAAGCCGGTCGTGGGGCTGTCCATCGGGATCGTCGGCCTGCCGAACGTCGGCAAGTCGACGCTCTTCAACGCGCTGACGCGCAACCAGGCGCTCGCGGCGAACTACCCGTTCGCGACCATCGACCCGAACGTCGGGGTGGTCGCGGTGCCCGACGAGCGGCTCGACCGCCTCGCCGCGCTGTACGCCTCGGCTCGCGTCGTGCCGGCGATGGTGACCTTCGTCGACATCGCCGGGCTCGTGCGCGGCGCCTCGAAGGGTGAGGGACTCGGCAATCGCTTCCTCGCGGCGATACGCGAGGCCGACGCGATCTGTCAGGTCGTGAGGGTGTTCTCCGACCCGGACGTCGTGCACGTCGACGGCCGGGTGGACCCGAAGGCCGACATCGAGACGGTGAACACCGAGCTCGTCCTCGCCGACCTCCAGACCGTGGACGGCCGGCTCGAGCGGCTCGTCAAGGAGGCGAGGGCGCGGCGCGAGCTCGCCCAGACGCTCGAGGCCGTGCAGGCCGCGCGCGAGGTGCTCGACTCGGGCGAGACGATATGGGCCGCAGCCGCCCGCGGGGCGATGGACCCCGCGGCGCTCGCCGACCTCCACCTCCTTAGCGCCAAGCCGATCGTCTACGTGTTCAACGTCGAGGAGGGGGCGCTCGGGGACGCGTCGCAGCGGGAGCAGCTCACCGCGCTCGTCTTGCCGGCAGAGTCGGTGACGCTCTCGGCGCAGCTCGAAGCCGAGCTCGCCTCGCTCGAGCCGAAGGACGCGGCCGAGCTGCTCGCCGGGTACGGCCAGTCGGAGCCCGGACTGTCCCAGCTCGCCCGGGTCGGTTTCAGGGTGCTCGGGCTGCAGACATTCCTCACCGCCGGCCCGAAAGAGGCGCGAGCCTGGACGATCCGCGCCGGGGACACGGCGCCGGAGGCCGCAGGCGTGATCCACACCGACTTCCAGCGGGGCTTCATCAAGGCCGAGATCGTGAGCTACGGCGACCTCGTCGCGGCGGGCTCGGTCGCCGCGGCACGCGCCGCCGGCAAGGCCCGCATCGAGGGCAGGGAGTACGTGATGCGCGACGGCGACGTCGTCGAGTTCCGCTTCAACGCCTGACGGCCGGGCGGGGTGGAAGGTGGGCGACCTCCCTCGAGCGACTACGGGCCCAGGGCGCGCTGGCACACCTGGACGCGAACATGCCGGCATGAGCCTCTTCGACTGCGAAGCGTCCGGTTCGCTCGTCTACTCGGTGCGCACGAGCGCTCGTGCGCGCAGGGCGCGCGTCAGCGTGTCGCCGCGAGACGGCGTCGTCGTCGTGGTCCCGCGACGCGCCGACCCACGCCAGGTCGCCGCGTTCGTCCAGAGCCGGGCAGAATGGATCCGCCGGGCGGAGCGGAGGATCGCCGAGGCGCTCGCCTCCGTGAGCGCCCGGCCTGACGTCGACGCGGCCGGCCGGCCCGTCGTCGTCGCCCTCCGCGCCGTCGACGAGGAATGGCGCGTCGCCTACCAGCCCTCGCCGGCGCGCCGCTGCGCGGCGCGGGTCGCTGGGCCGGAGTGGCTCCTCGTCTCGGGACCCGTGGGCTTCGACGACTCCGTGCGCCCGGCGCTAGAGCGCTGGCTCGCCGAACGCGCACGGGCCGATGTCGTCGGTTGGCTGACGCACCTCGCCCGGGAGCGCCGCGTGACGCTCGCCGGCGTCAGCGTCCG
>DAHVLW010000241.1:0-7728 GCA_027320205.1 Acidimicrobiaceae bacterium | reverse complement strand
ACGACCAGCTCCATGGCCTGGTGGAGGAGGTCGTCGTCGTCGTCACCGCCACCGGCGCCGCGCTCGGCCGGCTCGTCCTCGCCGACGACCCCCTCGAGGTAGACCGGGGCGGACAGCCGCCGCCAGTGGGCGACGACCGAGCGCACCTCGTCCTCGCTGACCCAAGGTCCCTGGATGCGCCGCGGGACGCTCGAGGAGGCCGTGAGGAGGAGGAGGTCGCCGCGGCCGACGAGACGCTCCGCTCCCGGCTGGTCGAGGATGACCCGCGAGTCGGCGATCGAAGAGACGGAGAATGCGAGCCGCGACGGAATGTTCGCCTTGATGAGCCCCGTGATGACGTCGACCGACGGGCGTTGCGTCGCGATCACGAGGTGGATGCCGACCGCCCGCGCCATCTGGGCGATCCGGCAGATCGACTCCTCGACGTCGCGCGCCGCCACCATCATCAGGTCGTTGAGCTCGTCGATGACGACGACGACGTAGGGCAGGCGCTCGTAGCGGGCCTGCGGCGGGTCGAGGTCGGCGAGGAGGTCGGCGCTCGCCGCGTCGCCGCTCTCCTGCTCGGCGCTCTCGCCGCTCGCCTCTCCTCCGCTCGCCTCGCCGGCACCCGGGCCTGCGCCTCCCGCGCCGCCCCCCTCACCCGGGCCTGCGCCTCCCGCGCCGCCCCCCTCACCCGGGCCTGCGCCTCCCGCGCCGCCCCCCTCACCCGTGCCTCCCGCCGGACCGCCCGATCCGTCCGGCCCGCCCGCCCCCGCCGCGTATGCGGCGCCGGCGCCGGCTCGGGCCGCTTCCTCGACTTCCTCGACTTCCTCCACTTCCTCGGCCGGGAGCGCGGCACTCGCACGCGGCGCGAACCCGCGGTCGAACGGACCGGGAGAGAAGTCTCCCCGGTCCACGGCGGCGTTGTAGCCGCCGATGTCCCGCATGCCGACCTCGGCGAGCAGGTCGTAGCGGCGCTCCATCTCCGTCACCGCCCACCTGAGGGCGTTCGCGGCGCGCTTGGGGTTGACGACGACCTGGGTCAGCAGGTGCGGCAGCCCGTTGTAGTGCCCGAGCTCGACCCGCTTCGGGTCGACGAGGATCAGGCGGACCTCGTCGGGGGTGGAGCGCATGAGGAGCGAAGTGACGACCGAGTTGATGCACGAGGACTTGCCGGCGCCCGTCGCCCCGGCGATAAGGAGGTGGGGCATCTCGGCGAGGTTCGACATCACCGCTCGGCCGGCGACGTCGCGCCCGAGCGCGACCTCGAGCGGGTGGCGGGCGCGGCGCGCCTCGGACGAGGAGAGCACGTCGCCGAGCGTCACGAGCTGGCGGTCGACGTTCGGCACCTCGACCCCGATCGCCGAACGCCCGGGGATCGGCGCGAGGATGCGAACGTCGGGCGAAGCCATCGCATAGGCGATGTCCCGGGCGAGGCTGGTCACCCGGGCCACCTTCACCCCGGCGCCGAGCTCGAGCTCGAAGCGGGTCACCGTCGGCCCCACGGTGAACCCGACGAGGTGCGTCTCGACGCCGTGCGAGGCGAGGGCCCGCTCGAGGACCCGGCCGCGCTCCCCGACGGCGATCCGGTCGAGGTCCCGCTGCTCGCCACGCCGGAGCAGCCGGGCGACCGGGAGCTTCCACGGTCCCGGCGGGCGCACGATTCCGAGACCGAGCTGCTCGGCGACGCCCGCTTGCCCGGCATGTGCCGGGGGCCCGGCGCCCGGGCGCGTGCCGCCGTCCTCGGCCTCCTCGCCGCCGGGGGCGGTGCCGCGCCGGCGCGAGCCCGAGGCCGAGGCGCTGCCTCCGCCGTCGGCGCCGTCCAGCTCCGTCTCGGGTCCCGCCGCCGAGCCGTCGCCGGAGCCCGCCTCCTCGCCGGAGCCCGTCGCCTCCCGGTATCCGGCACCCTCCCCGCCGGGCACGCCGAGGACGGCCCCGCCCGCCTCCGTCTCGCCGGCGTCGGTCGCGGCGGCCTCGACCCGGGCGTAGTCGAAGATCCCGTCGGCCGCGAGGCCCGGGGCGCCGATCCCGCGAGCGAGGGCAGCTCCGGCGCCCGGCTCGATCGGTCCCGGACCGCCGGGCGCCCGGCCCGCGCCCCCGGCACCGATGCCCTCGCCAGGGCCCGGCTCGCGACCAGCGGCATCTCGAGGCACGACGAGGTGCCAGGACACGATCGCCGCCGCCCGGAGCGCCCGCCCGATCCCGCCGAGCGCGCCGCGCACCGGCAGCCCCGTCGCCCCGCACGCGGCGACGAAGGCCACGGCGAAGAGGACGATCGTCGCCCCGGCGGAGCCGATGAGCGCGTGCAGCCCACCGCCGACGCCAGCCCCGACGGCGCCGCCGGCGCCGCCGAGCCGGCTCGCCGGGGCGGCGAGCGGCGGGAGCCCCGACCACAGGTCCGCAAGCCCGGCCGCGCAGACCGTCGTGAGCGCCAGCGCGCCGAGCGCGCCGAGGGCGCCGCGGCGGTGGCGGCCGGCGATCAGCGAGACGCCGGCGGCGGCGAGGCCGAGCGGGCCGACGTCGAGGCCCCACCCGAAGGCCGCGGCGCCGTAGCGGAAGACGCCACGCCCGACGAGGCCGAGCAGGCGCGCGTGGACGGCCAGGCCGAGGAGGACGCCGAGGGTGAGGAGGAGCCATCCCCACAGGTCGTCGGGCTGGCGGGCGACGAAGGCGACGAAGCGCTCGCCGGCGCCCGGCTTCGCCGGCCGGCGGGTGCGGGAGGTGCGGGCAGGCTCGGGGGCGCGCGTCGATCGCCGCGGCGCGGTCGTGGAGGGGCGCCTCCCCGAGCCGGAGGCGGCGCTCCTCGCTGCAGTCGGGCGCCGCCCTGCCGGGCGCCTCGACGTCGAGTGCGCACCTTTCACAGCCGCCACAGTGGCAACAAGGCTAACACCAGCCACACCTGACCCAGGAGGAGCGGTCCGGAGCGATCCGGCTCTGGCCGGCTGGGCGCTGGGTCGGGACCGGCCGGGCTGCGATGCTCAAGGTCCGGACGGCAACCAAGGACCGCCTGCTCCACCCGTGGTCAACGGGAGCCGGTGTGTCGAGCGGAGTCAGGACGCTCCCACTCAGGCCTCCATCACGACGGGCACGATCATCGGCCGGCGGCGGGTCCGCTCGTTGACGAGGCGGCCGACGGCGCGCCTCGTCGCGCGCCTCAGCGTGTCGACGTCGAAGGACCCCGCGCCGACCGCCTCGCCGACCGCCTTGATCACCGCCACCCGGGCCTCCTCGATCAGCTCTTCGGCCTCCGGGGCGTGCACCCACCCCCGCGTGATGATCTCCGGCCCGGTGATCACCTCGCCGGCATGGCTGTCGACGGCGAGCACGACGACGACGACGCCCTCCTCGGCGAGCACGCGCCGGTCGCGCAGCACGCCGGTCCCGATGTCGCCGACGATCCCGTCGACGTAGAGGTAGCCGGCGGGCACCTCGCCGTCGAAGTCGATCCCCTCCTCGGTGAGCGCCACGGCGTCGCCGTCCTCGCAGAGGAGCACCTCGTGCTCGTCGACGCCCATCTCGATCGCCAACCGGGCGTGGCGGAGGAGGTGGCGGTACTCGCCGTGGACGGGGATGAAGGACCGCGGGCGGGCGACGGCGAGGAGCGTCGCGAGCTCACCCTGCTTGGCATGGCCGCTCTCGTGGACGTGCGCGGTGCCCGAATGGATGACCTCGGCGCCACGGCGGGCGAGCCCGTCCATCACCTTGGCGACGGCCCACTCGTTGCCGGGAATGGCATGCGAGCTCAGCACGACGACGTCGCCGTCGGCGACCGAGAGGCGGCGGTTCTCGCCGGCGGCGAGCAGGGTGAGGGCCGACATCGGCTCGCCCTGGGACCCGGTCGAGATCACGCAGACCTGGCCCGGGTCGAGCTCGTCCACCGCCTCGGCGTCGACGAGCCCCGCCTCGGGCACCGAGAGCAGGCCGAGCTCGCGGGCGAGCGCGACGTTGCGGATCATCGAGCGGCCGAGCAGGGCGATCTTGCGGCCGTTCGCCACGGCGGCGTCGGCCAGCTGCTGGATGCGGTGCAGGTGGCTCGCGAAGCAGGCGACAATGATCCTTCGCCCCGCCCGTTCGGCGAAGATCTGCCGCAGGGTCTCGCCGACCGAGCGCTCGGACTCGGTGTGCCCCGGCTCCTCGGCGTTGGTCGAGTCCGAGAGCAGCAGCCGGATCCCCTCGCCGTCGGCGAGCGCCCCGATCCGGGCGAGGTCCGTGCGCCTGCCGTCGACGGGGGTGAGGTCAAGCTTGAAGTCGCCCGAATGGAGGACCACCCCCTGCGGGGTGTGCAGGGCGAGGGCGAAGCCGTGCGGCACGGAATGGGTGACGGGGATGAACTCGACATCGAAGGGGCCGATCTGCCGGCGCTCGCCATCGCCCACCGCGACAAGCCTCGCCTGGTTGCCGAGGCCGGCGTCGTCGACGCGCGAGCGCGCCAGGCCGAGGCTGAGCGCAGAGCCGTAGACGGGCACGTCGAGGCTCGTGAGCAGGTAGCCGAGACCGCCGGTGTGGTCCTCGTGCCCGTGGGTGAGCACGACGGCCTCGACCCGCTCGGCGTTCTCGAGGAGGTAGGTGAAGTCCGGCAGCACGAGGTCGACGCCGGGCATCTCCGGGTCGGGGAACATCACCCCGCAGTCGACGACGAGCATCCGTCCGGAGTGCTCGACGACGGCGCAGTTGCGACCGATCTCGCCAAGCCCGCCGAGGAAGACGACTCGGACGTCGCCGGCGGACGGCGCGCTCAACGCGCCGCCGCGCCGGCCGCCGCCCGGGCTCGCCGCCAGGCGTCGAGGCGCTCGAGGACCGACTTGGCGCGCTCCTCGAGCCCCGAGGGGCCGGGGCCGAGGGGGAGGCGGCACTCGCCGGCCGGCAGGCCGAGGACGCGCAGCATCGCCTTCGTCGGCTGCGGGTTCGGCGCGTCGTCGCCCGTCTCGAAAGCGAAGCTCTCGATGAGCGCCGCGTTGACCTCGCGGGCGCCGGCGACGTCGCCGGCGAGGAAACGGCCGATCATCTCTGCGCACTCGCGCCCACACCAGTGCGTCGCGACGCCGATCAGGCCGCCCGCGCCGACGGAGAGCAGGGGGAGGGTGAGGGCGTCGTCGCCCGAGTAGCACTCGAAGCCTGCCGGGGCCTCGGCGAGAAGGCGCGCCGTGCCGGCCGGGTCGCCCGCCGCGTCCTTCAGCCCGACGACGTTCACCACTTCCTCGGCAAGGCGGAGCAGCGTCTCGCGGGCGATCCGCCGGCCGGTGCGGACGGGGATGTCGTAGAGCACGACGGGAAGGCTGGTGGCAGCGGCGACGGCGCGGAAGTGCCCCTCGATGCCGGACTGCGACGGGCGGCTGTAGTACGGCGTGACGGCGAGGATGCCGGCGACGCCGGCGTCCTCGGCGCGGCGGACGAGGTCGACCGAGTGCGCCGTGTCGTTCGACGTCGCGCCGGCGACGACCGGGACGGTGACCGCCTCGCGTACGGCGCGCCAGAGGTCGACGCGCTCGTCGTCGGTGAGCGTCGACACCTCCCCGGTCGAGCCGGTGAGGACCAGGCCCTCCGAGCCGTCGGCGGCGAGATGGCGGGCGAGGCGGACGGCGCCGCCGAGATCGAGGGCGCCCGAGTCGTCGAACGGGGTCACCATCGCCGTGACCACTCGACCGAAGCGCGCCGACGGCGGGTGCTCGCGCATCGACCTGACGCTACCAGCACCAAGGACGCCGGTATCCGGTCCGGGACCGCCGCCACCCCCGGCGAGCCGGCATCGGGCCCGGGCGGTCAGATCCCGAGCAGCGCCTCCAGGCCGACGGTCAGCCCCCGCAGCATGGGCGCCCGTCGGACGGCGGCGAGCACGCCGGGGACGAAGGAGGTCCGGTCGTAGGAGTCCGCCCGGATGGTGAGCGACTGGCCCGGTCCCCCGAAAAGCACTTCCTGGTGGGCGACAAGGCCGGGAAGGCGGACGGCGTGGACGCGCACCTCGCCTTCGAAGCTCGCGCCGCGCGCCCCTGGGAGCGGCTCCTCGGTCGTCGGCTCGACGGGCGGCAGGAGTCCCGCTCCCCGGCGGGCAGCAGCGATCCGGCGTGCGGTCTCGATGGCGGTGCCCGAGGGGGCGTCGCGCTTCTGGTCGTGGTGCAGCTCGATGATCTCGGCCCGGGGCAGGAACGCGGCGGCAATCTCGGCGAAGCGCATCGAAAGCACGGCGGCGATGGAGAAGTTCGGCGCGAGCACGCAGGCGGGAGCGCCTTCGGCGCCAAACAGGGCGCCGAGACGCTCGAGCTCTTCCCCGATCCCCGTGGTGCCCGAGACGGCGTGCACCCCGTGCGCCGCGCACCACTCGAGGACGGCGAGCGCCGAAGCCGCACGGGTGAAGTCGACGACCACGTCGACGCCACGGCCCTCGAGCTCCTCGACGCCCGAGAGGACGGCGACGCCGGCGGCTGCGCCGGAGATCCCGGGCACGACCTCCGAGAGCGGCCGACCCGCTGCCGCGGGGTCGACGGCCGCGACGAGCGTGAGGTCCGCCTCGCCGGCGACGGCGCGGCAGACCGTCTGGCCCATGCGCCCGGCGGCGCCGGTCACCGCGACGTTCAGCAGGCGAGCTCCTCCTCGCCGAAGGGGCCGACGGCGGCGAGGACGCGCGTCGCCGAGAGGACGTCGCGCGCCACCTCGGCGACCTCGTCGACGGTGACCGCCTTGATCCGGCGCGTCACCTCCTCGACGCTCAGCACCTCGTCGTGCAGCAGAAGGCTGGCGCCGATGCGCGACATGCGCGAGCCCGACTCCTCGAGCCCGAGGATCGTGTCGGCGCTGAGGTGGCTCTTCGCGAGGTCGACCTCCTCTGCGCGCGCGCCGTGGGCCGCCAGCTCCTCGAGCTCGGTGGTCACGAGGTCCAGGACCTCCTTGACGCGCTCCGGGGCCGTCCCGACCGAGACCGACAGCGCGCCGACATCGGCGAAGGCGACCCGGTCGGAGACGACCGAGTACGCGAGCCCGCGCTCCTCGCGGATCTTCTGGAACAGCCGGGAGGAGATCCCGCCCCCGAGGCTGTGGTTGAGGAGCGACAGGGCGAAGCGCTTCGGCGAGCGCCGCTCCGGACCGCGCACCCCGAGCACGAGATGCGCCTGCTCGGTGTCCCGGGTCGTCACGTCGAGCGCCCGGACGTCCTCCCCAGGCCCGAGGCGCGCCGGCGGGCCGCCCCGCTCGGCGCCGGAGAACCTGCGCTCGAGCAGCTCGGCGATGCGCTCGTGCTCGACATCGCCGGCCGCGGCGACGACGATGTTCGCCGGACGGTAGTGACCCTCGAAGAACGAGCGGATCTCGGCGATGCCGACGCCGGAGATCACCTCCGGGTCGCCGAGCACGTCGCGACCGAGCGGGTGCGAGGGGAACAGCGCCCCGGCGAAGCGCTCCTGCACGACGTCGGCGGGCTCGTCGAGGTGCATCAGCACCTCCTCGAGGATCACCTGGCGCTCGGCGTCGACCTCCTCGGTCCTGAACGCCGGATCGGTCATGATGTCGCAGAGGATGTCGAGGCCGAGACCGAGGTCCTCGGCGAGCGTCCGGATGTAGAAGGTCGTGTACTCCTTCGTCGTGAAGGCGTTCATGTCCCCGCCGACGGCGTCGACCTCCTCGGCGATCGAGCGCGCCGACCGCTCGGGCGTCCCCTTGAACAGCAGGTGCTCGAGGAAGTGGGAGATCCCCGCCTGGGGCCCGTCCTCGTCGCGCGAGCCGGTGCCGACCCAGAACCCGGTGCAGGCCGAGCGGACG
>DAHVLW010000224.1:0-1646 GCA_027320205.1 Acidimicrobiaceae bacterium | reverse complement strand
GACCCGGTCGAAGTCGTCCATCGTGAGCTCGACACGGGCCTCGTTGGCGATAGCGAGGAGGTGCAAGACCGCGTTCGTCGAGCCGCCGAGCGCCATGGAGACGGCGATCGCGTTCTCGAACGCCGCCTTGGTCATCACCTGGCGCGGCCGGATGTCCCGCTCGAGGAGCTGGACGACGGCGCGTCCGGAGTCATAGGCGATGTCGTCCCGGCGGCGGTCGACGGCAGGCGGGCTCGCGCCCGAGGGCAGCGCCATGCCGATCGCCTCGGCGACCGAGGACATCGTGTTGGCGGTGAACATCCCGGCGCACGCGCCCTCCGTCGGGCAGGCGTTGCGCTCGATCGCGAGCAGCGTCTCGTCGTCGATCTCCCCCGCCGCGTTCGCCCCGATCGCCTCGAAGACGCTCACGATGTCGAGCACCTCGGCGCCGAGGTGCCCGGGCAGGATCGTCCCGGCGTAGACGAAGACCATCGGCAGATCGAGACGGGCCGCCGCCATCAGCATCCCGGGGAGGGACTTGTCGCAGCCGGCGAGCCCGACGAAGGCGTCGAAGCGCTCGGCGTGCATCACCGTCTCCACCGAGTCGGCGATGAGCTCTCGGCTGACGAGCGAAGCGCGCATGCCCTCGTGCCCCATCGAGATCCCGTCGGAGACCGAGATGGCGACGAACTCGACCGGGAACCCCCCGGCGGCGCGCACTCCGTCCTTCGCCCGGTCGGCGAGCCGGCGCAGCGGCAGGTTGCAGGGCGTGACCTCGTTCCAAGTCGAAGCCACGCCGACCTGCGGCTTGGAGAAATCCTCCTCCCGCATGCCGATGGCGCGCAGCATCGCCCGCGCCCCCGCGCGACGCCGGCCCTCCGTCACGTCCTGGCTGTGGATCTTCAACGAGCCCGCGGCAGGACCCGAGAAGAGCTCGTCGATCGTCATGTCCGGAGCCTACGGCGCTCGGTGCCGCCGGCGCCTCACCAGACCGTGTAGCCGCCGTCGACGACGAAGGTCGCCCCCGTGGCGAAGCTCGCCTCCTCGGAGAGGAGGAACACGACGACCGACGCGATCTCCTCCGGCGACCCGGCCCGACCGAGGGGCGTCGCGCCGATCCAGCTCGTCCTGGCCATCTCGCCGTCGAGCAGTTCCGCGGTCATCGCCGTGCGGATGTAGCCGGGGGCGACGCTGTTGACCCGCACGCCCCTCGGCGCCCACTCGGCGGCGAGCGACTTCGTGAGCATGATGACGCCGGCCTTCGACACGTTGTACGCGACCTGCGACTGTGGCCGGTTGACGACGAGCCCCGACATCGAGGAGATGTTGACGATGCTCCCCCGACCCGCGGAGAGCATCGGCCCGCCGAACACCTGGGAGCAATAGAAGACCCCGCTCAGATTGACCGCGAGCACGTCCTCCCACTCGGCGGGCGTGACCTCGGTCGAGGGGATGTGCTGGACGACGCCGGCGTTGTTCACCAGGCAGTCGGCGACCCCCCAGGAGGCGGCGAGCTGCTCGCTCGCCGCGGCGACCTGAGCGCGATCGCGCACGTCGCACCCTGCCGACCCGACTCGGGCGTCCGGCGCCGCCGCGGCGAGGTCGGCCGCGGCGCGGGCGGCGTCCCCGGCCGCCAGGTCGAGGACGGCGACGTCGGCGCCGGCGAG
>DAHVLW010000218.1:0-2623 GCA_027320205.1 Acidimicrobiaceae bacterium | reverse complement strand
CTCGCCGGCTACGAAGCCGCCCGCGAACAGGCCGCCGAGCGCCGCCGGGCCCATGAGGCCGGCGGCAGGGCGCTCGGGCGCCTGGCGGGCGAGCTCGGGCGCCTCGGGGAAGCCCTCGGCGAGCATCTCGCCCGGCTGCGCGAGGACCGGCGCCGCCAGGAGCAGGCCGTCGCCGAGGTGAGCGCCAGGCTCGCGGCGGCACGAAGCGACCGGGCGGCGACCGAGCGGCGTCTCGCCGAGTGCCACGAGCAGGCCCAGCGCAGGGAGCTCGAGCGGGCCGAGCTGTCGGTCCGCCTCGAGACGGCGATCGAGACGATCCACCACGACCTCGACGCCGAGGTGGCCGAGGCGCTCGGGGCCGCGTGCCCGGAGCTGCCGCCCGGGATCCCGCCGGCCGCCCGCGTCCGCGAGCTCGAGCGCGAGGTTCGCCTGCTCGGCCCGATCAACCCTCTCGCCCTCGAGGAGCTCGCCGCCCTCGAGGAGCGCGACAGCTTCCTGTCGTCCCAGCTCGAGGACGTCCGGAGCACGCGCCGCGAGCTCAACCGGGTCATCAAGGCGGTCGACGAGGAGATCGTGAGCGTCTTCGAGGAGGCCTTCGCCGACGTCTGCACCCACTTCGAGCAGCTCTTCTCGACTCTCTTCCCGGGCGGCTCCGGCCGGCTCGCCCTCCTCGAGCCGGACGACCTGCTCTCCTCGGGGATCGAGATCGAGGCCCGCCCGGCGGGCCGCAACGTGCGGCGCCTCTCGCTGCTCTCGGGCGGCGAGCGCTCCCTCGTGGCGCTCGCCTTCCTGTTCGCCGTCTTCCGCAGCCGGCCGTCGCCCTTCTACCTGATGGACGAGGTCGAGGCCGCCCTCGACGACGTCAACCTCCACCGCTTCCTCGATCTCGTCGACGAGTTCCGGCACGAGGCCCAGCTCGTGATCGTCTCCCACCAGAAGCGGACCATGGAGTCGGCCGACGTCATCTACGGCGTGACGATGCAGCCGGGCGGGGCCTCGAAGGTGGTGAGCGAGCGGCTCCGGTCCGAGCAGGGGACGGCCGCCACCGCTCCGGGCTAGCCGCCCTCAGCCCTCCCACCAGGCGAGGACGCGCATCGCCGCCAGGGTCGCCCAGCGGGAGGGCTCGCCCGCTCCGCCGTCGATGTCGAACGAGACACGGCCGGACGGGCTCGCCTCGAGCGGCCAGGTGCCCTCCTCGAGGCGTCTCGAGCGAAGGGTCCCGTCACCTGCGGAGTCGCCCTCACCGGCTCGCGCGCGTCACCGGCACCGCGATCAGGACGGCGGCGGCGAGCAGGAGCACCGCGCCCGCCGCCAGCAGGCCGACGGCGATCCGGCCGAGATCGGGGATGCTGGCCCCCGCGCTCGCGCTCACCGCCACCCCTCGGCTGGCGTCCTGGTTCATCACGACGACGACCCACTGCCCGCTCGTCGGCCGCCAGCTCAGGGTCTGGGTGCCCCTCCCGGACGCCTGTGCCGTCCAGATGCCGGCGCGGGCAGGCGCCGTCGCCGGCGCCGCGCCCGAGGCCGGCGCGGTGCGGGTCTCGCCGTTGGCCCAGTTGGTGACGACGAGGTGGTCGACACCCGCCAGGTAGGTGTCGACCGCCGCTCTCGGCCCCACGCCGACGAACACGCCGTGCTCCGGGTCGAGGGGGCTCACGCGGAGGCGCACCCTGCCGAGGAGGTCTCCCGCGGTGACCCAGTCGGCCGAGCCGCCCAGGTCGATCGCGTCGCTCGTGACGGCGTACGACGGCGTCGCGAAGCTCCGCGTGCCGCTCGTGAGGTAGCCGGCTGCGTCCCGCTGGGTGTTCGTCGCCCACGTCGCCACCCCGCCGGCGGCGAGAAGGCCGAAGGAGAGGAGTCCCAGCACCGACCCGATGACGACCGCCACGACGCGGCCGCCGGAGGCGGGACGGTCATCGTGGCGACCGGCTCGTGCCCGCCCATGTCGAGGCGGAAGGGCGGGTACTCGTCGGTCATGAGCCCTGCGTAGGCCGCCACGCGCAGCACCCAGCGGTTCATCCCGAGCACGAAGTCGAACAGCTGCTGGGGGTAGCGCCCGGTGAAGGCCAGCACGACCGCCGCGATGAGGACCAGCAGGCCGATGAGCCCGGGTGCGCCCCGCGTGTGCGAGTCCGTCTGCCACAGCGCCCACGTGCCGCCGCCGAGGAAGACCCCGACCACGAGGAAGTGCGGGATCGCGAGCAGCCACCACTTCACAAGGACGAGGCCGCGCGAGAGGTGCCCCGGGTACTCGATCTGCAGGTGGGCCGGGTAGTCCGGCACCTCGGCCAGCGTGAACGGCGGGTAGCGGTCGGTGCCGAGCGCCCCGTAGGTGTAGTACGCCACCCGCCAGCTCCACCGCAGGACGCCGACGTTGAACTGGAAGAAGCTCGAGGGGTACCGCCCGGTGAACAGGATGGCGAAGAAGGCGAGGATGCTCACCACGACGAACGCCGCCCACAAGAAGGCCAGCAGCACGTAGTGCGGCACGGCGAGCAGCCACTTCACCAGCCACAACCAGCGGCTCATCCTCGTGTCGAGCGTGGCGTCCACATGCACCGGATATGACGCGACGGACATGGGGCAACCTCCTCTTCGTGGGCCTCCCGGCATAGATGTGGGT
>DAHVLW010000210.1:0-7349 GCA_027320205.1 Acidimicrobiaceae bacterium | reverse complement strand
GCGACCCCGGCGCGCGCCGCGACGGACTGTGCCGTCGGCTTCAGCTCGCCGTCCTCCACGAGCTGAAGCAACGCCTCGAGCACCCGCAGCCGGGTGCGCTCGCCGCGGGCGCGCCGCCCGTCGACCGGACCGGTGCTGTCGACGGCCGGGCTACGCGTCGCCGCGCTCGCCCTGGCGGCGAGGAGCGCGATCGAAGTCGGATGCGAGCGATGTGGCCGAGCCGCGGCGCCGGCCGACCGGCGCGGCGGCCTGCCGGCTCGTCCTGCCGCTGGCCCGCCCGCGCGCAGGCGGCGGGCGCCGGGCTGTCGAGCCTCGGGCTCTCGAAGAGCGGGCTGGCGGCCCCTCGTCGTTGGCATCAACGTGAGGATATCGCCCGGCCCATTGCAAGGTCGCGCGCCCCGCCAGAATTTTGGGGCCCTGCCGTGGCCACCCGGCACCTCGGGCGGCCCGCCGGGGCGCGAGCCAGTCTCTACCTTGCGATCGAGCGGGCGCCGGCAGCCGCGACGCGCCGCGGGCGTGCGCCAGAAGCTTGCTACCTGAAAGCAAATTGTGAGGAGCGCTCGGCCTCCGGCGAGGTACGCGCCGAATTGGCACGGGACCTCCGGCGGCGGCCGGCGCGACGCCGGGCTCGCGTTCTGGCGCCGGCGCCGGCGCTGAGACAGGCGAGCACGAGGACTGCGAGTGCCGCGGCGCCGGCGAGGGAGAGCTCGACGCCTTCGGTGAGCTTCGGCGGTCGGTAGGTCCACGTCACCCGGTAGCGCCCGGCCCCGAGCTCGACGGCCTGGACAAGGCCGAGACGGCGCACGGCGACGCTGCGACCTCGCCCGCCGGCGGCGGGCACGAGGCTGGCGCGCCAGCCGGGCTCGTAGGCGACGCTCCGGACGAGAAGGACCGGTCGCGCGCTGCTCACCTCCATCACCTCTCGACCTGTCACCGGGGCGATGCTCGTCGTGACCGTTCCCGACGACAGGCGCGGTGCCCAGGCGGACGTGCTCGAGGGTGCCTCGAGCCAGGCGGGGCCGCGCGTCGAGTGGTTCAGGTACACGACGAGCGGCCCGATCCGGCCGGCGACGGTCCAGCGAGGCGCGACGAGCACCTTGGCGAGGGCGCCGCTGGCGTAGCTCGGCAACGTGACGAGCGTTCGCAGGTCGAGCACCCCTGACGTGGCGCCCTTCAGGTCGTTGAGGGCGATCTGCTCGACCGCGTGGGTCGCCGTCGCCTCGGCGTAGATGTCGCCGACGATCGAGCCGTAGCCCTGGACGCTTGGAAGGTGCCGGAGGAGGTTGAGGTCGACGACGCCGAGCAGCCGGGTGGCCGAGGTCACCGCCGAGCTCGAGAACGCGTAGTCGGGGTTGAAGATCGCGAAGCGACCGCCCGTCCCGTCGAGGCGCGCCAGCTCGGTGCCCTCGGCGGTTCGCGGCGCGAGGGTGCCTGGAGGTGCCGTCGCATACGGCGCGTTGGCGAGGTAGGTCCCGACGTCGGCGAGGGCGAGAGCGACGAAGGCGGCCCGCCGGGTCAGCGGGCCCCACCTCGGGAGGTGCACGGCCGCCACCACCACGAGCGCGAGGGCGAGGCTCACGCCGAGGTACGGGGTGAGCCCGCTGACGAGGGCGGGCGACTCGGGCCGGCCGGCCGAGAGCGCGCGGTCGAGGGAGGCGGGCGCGAGGAGGTCCCAGGCGACGGCGCCGACGACGGCGACGGGGGGCAGCGTGGCGAGCGCCCGGCGCCAGGGCGTCCGGAGCGGCGCCGGCGCCCGGCCTGCGGCGTGGCGAGCCCGGGCGCCGAGGAGGTCGTCCAGGAAGAACGCAAGCAGCACGGCGAGCGCGAGGTCGACGATCTCGGCGTTGCGGTTCTGCAGTCGCTCGCCGCCGAAGAGGGGCACGCGCGCGAGGAGGCGACCCGCCGGGGTGTGCCCGCCGAGGGTGAGCAGGATGCCGACGACGAGCGTCACGTACCACCGACCGAGCGGACGTCGAGCGCCGCCCACGGCGGATGGTCGCGTCCCGGCGACCGTCGCTTCCCCGGCGCCGCCGGCCGGCCGCCGGAGCAGGCGGTGGAGCCGCTGCCACGCGGCGGTGAGCGCCTCGGGCAGGAGGGCGAGAGCGGCGACGAGCGCGACGAGGCCGGCCCCGATCGTGACCTCGGGAAGGTTGTAGCTCGCCTGGTAGATCGGCTGGCCGAGGTTCCCGTTCGTCCCGAGGGAAAATGGCAGCAGGAGCTGGCCGGCGAGCTGGCCAGGCGGGAGCGAGCCCGCGACGTACCAGCCGTAGGCGCTGATGCCGCGCTGGGAGCCGTGGAGGAAGCTCAGACCCTGGAGCCACTGGCCGGCGCACAAGGCGGCGGCGAGCGCGGCGCCGGCTCCCGCGCCGAGAAGGACGCTGGCCCGGGCGGAATCACGCTGCCACACGCTCGCGAGCAGCTGGATCGCCAAGAGCACTGCGGCGCTCGTCACTGCCCGCGGGTCGCCGGCGAGCACGCACAGCCCTCCGGCCAGCCCGAGCAGCGCTGCGCCGCCGGCGGCCCGCCGCAGGTCGACGCGGCGTCCAGCCGAGCGACGAGTCGCGAGCACGTCGAGGGCGACGAGCATCCACGGCACGAGCGCGGCCCCCTCGACGAGGCCGAGGTGGACGACCTGGCCGCTCATGAACCCGGTGTAGGTGAGCACGAGCGCGCCAAGGAACGCCGCGAGCGGGCGGCAGCCGAGGCGGCGGAGGTACAGCTGGGCGCCGGTGCCCCCGATCGCGTAGGTGAGCACAAGGTTCGCCGTCCACGCCGCGACACCCGGGAGAACGGCGAAGAGCCAGGTGCCGGGGAAGAGCGCACCGGCGTTCCACCCGGCGAGGAGGGGCGTGCCGCTCCACATGTACGGGTTCCACGCCGGGAGGAGCCCGGCGCGGAGCCACTCACCGGCGAGGACGCGAAGGGGGTAGTTCTGCACGAGGTCGTCGCCCGGCATCACGGGCCGGCCGGCGAGCGCCGGCGGGAGATAGATGATCAGAGGGACGACGACGAGCGCGGCCACGCACCAGGCGTCGGCGCTCGGGCGCGCGAACCTGCGCCAACTCATCTGGGGCAAGCTACCGGCGCGGGCGGCGGCTCGCAGGTCCGGGCGCGGCCGGGGCGCCGCCGCCGGACCGCGCCGGCCGGGATCGGCCGGGAGCCGCCAAAATCTGACCTCATAGGTCGACTTTCTGCCGGGCACCCGGTATGCTGCAGCGAAGCACAGCACGATCACAGAAGCAGAGGAGAACGCCAGATGGCACTGCAGCTGGGTGACGTGGCCCCCGATTTCACCGCCGAGTCGACGGAGGGCACGGTCCACTTCTACGACTACCTCGGCGATTCGTGGGGCATCCTCTTCTCGCATCCGAAGGACTTCACCCCGGTCTGCACGACCGAGCTCGGGGAGGTCGCGCGCCTGAAGCCCGAGTTCGACAAGCGCAACACCAAGGTGCTCGGGATATCGGTCGACGACGTGGCGTCGCACCGCGGCTGGGCCGGGGACATCGCAGACGCGACCGGCCACGCGCTCAACTATCCGCTCCTCGGCGACCCCGACCACGAGGTGTCGGACCTCTACGGGATGATCCACCCGAACGCCAACGACACCCTGACCGTGCGGTCGGTGTTCGTCATCGGCCCGGACAAGAAGGTGAAGCTGACCATCACCTACCCGGCGAGCACCGGTCGGAACTTCGAGGAGATCCTCCGGGTCCTCGACTCGCTCCAGCTGACGGCGAAGCACTCCGTCTCGACCCCGGTCAACTGGACCGAGGGCGAGGACGTGATCATCGCCCCCGCTATCGGCGACGACGAGGCAAAGGAGCGCTTCCCGAAGGGGTTCCGAACGGTGAAGCCCTACCTGCGCTACACGCCCCAGCCGGACCGCTGAGTCCCGCCGCGGGCTTCGGCGGCGGGCCGCACCTCGCCGCGACGGGGCGCCGGCGCCGGCAGGTCGTCGGCTTCGCCGGAGCGCACCGGCGGTGCGCTCCGGCCGGGCGGTGACGGCTGAGGGTACGATCCGACAGTGCGCAGCGCCGTGCTCGCTCTCTGGCGCCGCGCCGCCGCACTTCCTACGCTCGTGCAGGACGCGTGGATCTACCTCGCCTCGGCGGCCTTCGCCGGCGGGGTCGCGCTGAAGTCGGTCTCCGCCGATTACAAGGGATGGGGAGAGACGGCGGCCGTCGCGTACGCGGCCGCCGCCGCGGTGTGCCTGGTGGTGGCGCGGGCCACGCGCGGCGGTGCGCGGCGTCCTTCGGCCGTCGCAGTGACGCGCCGCGTCGTCGTCCTGCTCGTCATCGGCGGCGCCGTCCTCGCCCCGCTGCTCGCCCAGCTCGTCTGGCGTGCCGAGGGAGCGCCGGGAGCGCACGCGCAGCCCGAGGTCGCTGTTGTCGAGCGCGCCGGCGACCGCGCGGCAAGAGCGCAGGACCCGTACCTGCTGGACCCGACCACGGTCGGGATCCCCCCCTCGACCGACTCCCACCAGGTGGACAAGAGCTCCTTCTTCCCCTACCTGCCGGGCATGGTGCCCTTCGGCCTCGTCAACGCCGTCCGCAGGCTCCCGGCGGAGCTGAAGGACGCGCGGGTCGCGCTCACCGGGTTCACGCTGCTCGTCGGGGCCGTCGCGCTCCTGTGGAGCGACGCCAGCCTCGCTCGCCGGGGGCGTGCCCTGCAGTTCCTCGTCGCCCTCCCGACCGGAGCGTTGCCGATGGTCACCGGGGGCGACGACCTTCCGGTGCTTGCCCTGATGCTTCTCGGCCTCGTGCTGGCGGAGCGGCGAAGACCCGTCCTCGCCGGACTGGCGCTCGGTGCCGCCGGCACGCTGAAGTTCACGGCTTGGCCCCTGCTCGTGTTGATGGCTCCGGCGCTTCGCGACGGCGAGGGGAGGCCCGCCGCGTTGCGCTACTCGCTCGCCGCCCTCGCCGTGCTCGCGCCGGTGCTCGGCCTGGGCGTCGGGCTCGACCCGACGTCGTTCTTCGACAACGTCGTCCGTTTCCCGCTCGGTCTCGCGAAGGTGAAGTCGCCAGCGGCAAGCCCGCTGCTCGGCGAGGTGCTCACGCACGCCCTGCCGCAGCACCGGCTCGCCGTCACGGTGCTGCTCCTCATCGTCGGCGCGGGCATCGCCCTCGGCGTCTACGGGCGCCTACGCCCGCGCACGCCGGCAGGGGTCGCCCGCTACGTCGCCTTCGCGATGCTGCTCGCGACGATCCTCGCGCCGGCGACGCGCTTCGGCTACCTCATCTACCCTGCGGACCTCGTCGTCTGGGCCTGGCTCCTCGACGGCATGCGGGGTGGCGGCGTCCTCGCCGGATGGGCGCTGCCGGGAGGTCCGGCCTTGGCCGACCTGGCCGGTCAGTCGGCGTCGCCGAGCTCGACGAGCGAGACCGACGCGCTCGTGCCCGCGCTCGCGCCGGCGAGCGAGGTGGAGAACGACGAGGCGACCGGCCGGACGAGCACCTCGACCTCCCAGTAGTACCCGTCGGAGCTGCCGATCTTGGCGAAGAGCTTGCTGCCCTTCCCGTCCAGCGTCGCGTCCTCGGCGAGCAGCGCCCAATGGTCGTGGGCGAGCTCGCGCCGGAAGAAGGTCGTGACTTCCTTCGCCGGCGCCGGGACGTCGATGCGGAACGACGCGCTGTAGAGGTTGAGGGCCGGCGCCGGCCGGTGCGCCGACGCGACGACGGCGCCGGCCGGTACGACCAGGGCGCGCGCGACGTCGGCGGGCGGCTCGCCGCCCTGGGCGATCTTGCGGATGATCGGCGCCGCCGCGCGCGCGGAGAGCGTGACGCCCGGGAGCCGGCCCACGGACGCGCCCCCCGCCCCGCGCGGGCCGCCGGCGGCGATCGCGAGCCCTGCCGCGGCCCCGGTGACGGCAAGAACGAGTGCGATCACGACCAGCGCCGGCCCGAAGGGCGGGCGCACGCGGATCACCGCCACCTCCGAGACCGGCGCGTCGTCCACGGGCGCGTCGCTCATCCGGCGGAAGGCTACCCGGCCGGGCCGGCGACCTTGGCGGTGGCAGATCGGCCCGCGGCGATACCCTGGAGCATGGCTGTCGCCGATCCCCTGACCGCCGGCGGATCCCCGCCACGCCGTCGGGCCGCGGTCTCGGGCGCCGGCCAGACCGGCACCCTCGGCGCCGAGCCGGGAGAGAGGCCGGCAGAGAAGGAGGAGAGCTCCAGCCTCGACGCGCTTCTAGAGACGCTCGAAGCGCATCATCGTGGCGAGGACGTCGCGATCGTCAAGGATGCCTACGCGCTTGCGGCGCAGGCGCACGAGGGCCAGCGCCGGCTCTCGGGTGAGCCGTACGTCACCCACTGCGTGGCCGTGGCGGGGATCGTCGCCGAGCTCGGCCTCGACGCGACGAGCGTCGCGGCGGCCCTGCTGCACGACGTCGTCGAGGACACGGCCGTCGGCCTCGGGAAGATCGAGTCGTCGTTCGGGTCGACGGTCGCGGCGATCGTCGACGGGGTCACCAAGCTCGACCGCCTCCACTTCTCCTCCCGGGAGGCGCAGCAGGCCGCGACGGTCCGCAAGATGCTCGTCGCAATGGCGAAGGACTGGCGGGTGCTCGTCATCAAGCTCGCCGACCGGCTGCACAACATGCGCACGCTCGACGCGGTGCCCGAGTGGAAGCAGCGGCGCACCGCCCAGCAGACCCTCGACATCTACTCGCCGCTCGCGCACCGCCTCGGGATCCAGGAGATCAAGTGGCAGCTCGAGGACCTCTCCTTCCGAGCGCTGCACCCCAAGCGCTACGCCGAGATCGCGCAGATGGTCGCGACGCGCGCGCCGAGAAGGGAGACCGAGCTCGCCCAGGTGGTCGACGTGCTGCGGGGCCGGCTCGCCGCGCTCGGCGTCGACGCGCAGGTCACGGGCCGGCCGAAGCACCTCTGGAGCATCTACGAGAAGATGGTGCTGCGCGGCAAGGAGTTCGACGAGATCTACGACCTCGTCGCCATCCGCATCATCCTCGACACCGAGAAGGACTGCTGGGCGGCGCTCGGCTCCGTGCACGCGCTCTGGCCGCCCGTCCAGGGTCGCTTCAAGGACTACATCAACTCGCCGAAGTTCAACCTCTACCAGTCCCTGCACACCACGGTCGTCGGCCCCCGGGGCAAGCCCCTCGAGATCCAGATAAGAACCCAGGAGATGCACCGGCGCGCCGAGTACGGCATCGCCGCGCACTGGGACTACAAGGAGCGTGTCGGTCATGGCGGCGGGAGCCACTCGACCGAGGACATGCAATGGCTCCAGCGGATCGTGGACTGGGAGCGCGATACCCCGGATCCGATCGAGTTTCTCGAGAACCTGAAGCTCGACCTCGAGCAGGACGAGGTCTGACCTCGTCC
>DAHVLW010000202.1:0-4946 GCA_027320205.1 Acidimicrobiaceae bacterium | reverse complement strand
GAGACCAAGCCCTACATGGAGGTGGCCGAGCGCGACGCGGCGATCGGCCACGAGGCGACCGTTTCGAAGGTCGGCGACGACCAGCTCTTCTACCTCATGAGCCGTGGGCTCACCGAAGCCCAGGCGACTGGCATGATCGTGAACGGCTTCATCGAGCCGGTCACCCGGACACTCCCGATGGAGTACGCCGTGGAGTGGAGCCGGCTGATCGAGCTGCAGATGGAAGGCTCGGTCGGCTGAGCGGTCGCGCGCGGCGCCGGGCGGGGCAGCGAGCACCGATAGTGGCGGGAGGTCCTGGGCGCCGGTGCCGATGCGTGAGGAGTGCAAGCACTTCCAGTCGAGGACGTACGGCTCGGGCGAGTCCGCGCGCTTCTGCGTGCTCGATCTCGCCCCTGAGGCGCCGTGGCGGTGCCCCTCGGGCTGCGGCCGCTACGAGCGCCGGCTCGCCGATGCCGGGTGGGCCCACGGGCGCCTTGTCGAGCCGGCCGTCGAGACCGAGCCGCTCGATGCGGGCGAGGGGATCGGCTCCGTGCTCGCCGAGGCCGAAGAGATCGTGAGCGCCGACGCGCCGGAGGCCTTGGCGGCCGCCGAGCGGGCGGAGCGCGCCGCCGAGCGACCGCGATGGCTCCAGCGGCTCCGCCCGGGACGCCGCCGGGGATGAGCGCGCCCGCCAGCGACCTCGCCCGCCTCTTCGCCGGCCCGCCGCTGCCGGTCCCCGGGGCTGGCGGTGAGCCGCCCTGGCTCGCCGAGCGCCGGGATCGTGCCCGCGCCGCGCTCGAGCGTGCCGAGCTTCCGACCGAGGCCGAGGAGGATTGGCGTTACAGCAGGATCGGCGACCTCGATATCGCGAGCTTCGCCGGGGCAGCTCCAGCCGTCTCGCCCGGCGCGGCCGCCGAGCTCGAGCAGGTCGCCGCAGCCGTCGGCGCGCCGGCAGGCGTCGCCGGCGTCGTGCGAACGCGCGACGGCAGGATCGTCGCTGTCGGGCTCGGCGAGGAGGCCGCCCGTCTCGGCGTCGAGGTCGTGTCCGGCACCAGCCTCGGCGACGAACCCGCCCACCTCGGCGAGCTGATCGCGCCCCGCTCCGACGCCTTTACCCTCGTCGCCGACGCAGCAGGCGCCGACGTCGTCGTCGTCTCGCTGCCCGCCGATCGGCGGCTTCCGGCGCCGCTCGTCGTCCTCCACGAGCTGTGCGACGAGGGGATCGCCTTTCCGCGCACCCTCGTCGTCGCGGGCGACGGCTCGGCGGCGAGCGTCGTCGAGGTCGTCGCCTCCGGGCCGGGCCATCGGCTGGTCGTGCCCGTCGTCGAGCTCGCGCTCGGTGCCGGGGTCGAGCTCGCCTACAGCTCGATCCAGCAGCTGGGAGCGGGGACGTGGCAGCTCGGCTACCGTGCGAGCCGGCTCGGAGCCGCTGCCTCGCTTCGGTCCTTCTCCGCCGCGCTCGGCGGGGAGTACGCCCGCCAGCTCGACAGTTGCGTGCTCGCGGGGGAGCGCGCGACGAGCGAGCTGCTCGCCGTCTACTTCGGCCGCGAGCGCCAGGTCCAGGACCTGAGGACGTTCCAGGAGCACACCGCGGCCCGCACCCGGAGCGAGCTCGTCTTCAAAGGTGCCGTCGCCGACGAGGCGCGGGCCGTCTACAGCGGGCTGATCGGGATGCGGCGCGGCGCCGTGAAAGCCGACGCGTCGCAGACCAACCGCAACCTCGTGCTCTCGCAGGGCGCGCACGCCGACTCGGTCCCCAACCTCGAGATCGAGGAGAACGACGTGCGCTGCAGCCACGCGTCGGCGGTGGGTCCGATCGACCCAGACCAGCTCTTCTACCTCGGCTCCCGGGGAGTCCCGCCCGATGCCGCCACGCGGCTCATCCTCCTCGGCTTCTTCGACGACCTACTCGCTCGTGTCGCCGAGGCGGGTGTCGGCGCCTACCTGAGAGCCGCCATCGCCGGTCGCGTCACCGCTCGCGCCGTGCTGCCCGCGCCCTCTGCCGCATGAGCGTTCCCCGCGAGCACCGGCTCATTGCCGACGGCGAGATGCAGCCGGGCGAGGCGAGGCGCTTCGAGGTCGACGGGACGGCCATCTGCCTCGTGCGCTGCACGGGGGGCTACCGGGCGATTGCCGACACCTGCAGCCACGAGGACTACTCCCTCGCCGAGGGTATGGTCGACCCCGGCGCCTGTGAGATCGAGTGCTGGAAGCACGGGAGCATCTTCTCGCTCGAGAGCGGCGAGCCGCTCACGCTTCCGGCGACGCGGCCCCTCGCCGTGTACGACGTCGCCGTCGAGGGCGGGGACGTCCGGGTGCGCCTGCCGTGAGGAGCCGGGGGAGGGCAGTCGTGGGGCAGGTGTGCCGGTGACGGCGCCTGCGAGCGTGCTCAAGGTTGCCGGGCTCCGCGCAGCCGCCGGCGGCGTCGAGATCCTCCACGGGGTGGACCTCGAGGTCGCGAGCGGCGAGGTCCACGCGGTGATGGGGCCGAACGGCGCCGGCAAGACGACCCTCTCCTCGGTGCTGATGGGGCGCCCGGGCTACGAGGTGCTCGAGGGGAGCGTCGAGCTCGACGGCGTCGACCTGCTCTCCCTCGAGCCCTGGGAGCGCGCACACGCCGGCTTGTTCCTCGCGCCGCAGGACCCCGTCGAGATCCCGGGCGTGCTGCTCGCCGACGTGCTCGCCGCGGCGCTCGCGGCCCTCGGGCGGGGGGAGGCGGCAGAAGGGGTGCCGGCACGGCTTGGGGCCGAGGCGGCGGCTATCGGGCTCTCGGCGACCGTGATCGACCGGCCGCTCAACGTCGACGCTTCCGGGGGCGAGAAGAAGCGGTTGGAGACGCTCCAGCTCGCCGTGCTCGCGCCGCGCATCGCCGTGCTCGACGAGCTCGACTCCGGGCTCGACGTGGACGCGCTGCGCGCCGTCGCCCGGCGCGTGGAGCTCGAGACGCAGACGAGAGCCGACGGCCCGGCCCCGCTCGGCGTGCTCGCCATCACCCACTACCGGAGGCTCCTCGACGAGCTCACCCCCGACGCCGTCCACGTCCTCGTGCGCGGCCGGATCGTCGCCTCCGGCGGACCCGAGCTCGCCGAGGAGCTCGAGCGCACCGGCTACGCGAGCTACTCCGCCGGCTGAGCCGGCGCGGGGCTGAGCCTGCACCTCCCGAGCCGGGCGGCGGTGCCCGGCCCGTGGCGCAACCGCGGGCCCGCCCTGTGCGGCGCGGCGCCCCGGGCAGTAAGGTCAGCGGCGCTGTTGCTGTCGCTGGCGCCGAGAACCCGGGGGCGAGCACGTTGGCAGGCGCGTCGGGGACGGGGCGGTCGCTCGGGCATGCCACGCCGCGCAGGTCGTTCGACCGTCGCCCCGCGACGGTCGACGCCGAGATGAGAGTCGAGTCGAGCGACGCCGGCCGGCGCGACGTTCGGGACCGCAGCGATCGATGGCGATCGCTCGCGGAAGAGCACCGCCGCCTCGCCTTCCTCGCGCCGGCGGCGCTGGCGATGGCCGCCTACGCCGCGCTCGCCTGCGTCGCGTTCTGGCCGGTCCAGCCGGTGTCCAACGGCGCGATCCCGGTCTGCGCCTGCGGGGACCAGGCCCAGGAGGTCTGGTTCCTGGCCTGGACGGCGCACGCGGTCGCCCACGGGATCACCCCGTTCTTCACCGCGGCGATCAACTACCCCCGGGGCGTCAACCTCGCCGACAACACCTCGATGCCCCTCCTCGGCCTCATCGCCTCGCCGGTCAGCCTCACCCTCGGGCCGATCGCCGCGTACAACCTGCTCATGCGCCTCGCCTTCTTCTGCTCGGCGAGCGCGATGCTCCTCGTCGCCAAGCGCTTCACGACAAGCTGGGGCCCCGCCGCCGCCGCCGGGGCGCTGTACGGCTTCTCGCCCTACATGGTCGGCCAGGGCAACGGGCACCTCTTCCTCCTCTTCGTGCCGCTGCCGCCGGTCATCCTGCTCATCTGCTACGAGCTCTTCGCCCGCCCCTCGCGCACCTCCGGCTCGGTGCGCCGGGCGGGGATCTGCTTGGGCCTGGCCTGCGTCGCGCAGTACCTCATCTCCCAGGAGGTGCTCGTGACGACGGCGATCTGCGCCGCCGGCGCCGCCGTCTTCGCCGCGGCGCGCCGCCCGCGGCTCGTCGCCGGGCGCCTCTCCCGCGCCGCCGCCGGCGTCGCCTGGGCGCTTGTGGTCTTCGTGCCGCTCGTCGCCTACCCGGCGTGGTACTTCCTCAAAGGCCCCGAGCACGTCGTCGGGCCGGTGCACGTCGTCTCGGCGCTCAAGCCCTTCCGCGTCGACCTCCTCGGGCCGATCGTCCCGACGACGGACCAGCGGCTCGCCCCGGCCGGCCTCGCCGCCATCGGCAGCCGGGCCGTCGCCGGCTACGTCGCCGAGAACGGCATCTACCTCGGCATCCCCCTCCTCGCCCTCGTCCTTGCCGTCCTGTGGGCCCGACGGCGGGAGGCGCTCGTCGCCCTCGCCGGCCTGCTCGCCCTGTTCGCCTTGGTCCTCTCCCTCGGCTCGCCGCTCACCGTCGCCAACCACGCCACCTCGATCCCCCTCCCCTTCGTCCTGTTCCGCAAGGTGTCGCTCCTCGCCGGCATCCTCGCGGCGCGCTTCTCCCTCTACGTCGACCTGTCCGTCGCCGTCCTGCTCGCCCTCGGCCTCGACGCCCTCCTCCATCCCCGGCCCCGGCTCGCCACCGAAGGCGCCGCCGTCGGCCACCGCCGGCACTCGCCGAGGCGGCGCGCCATGGCCGAGCCGATCGGCGGGCGCGGCCCGCAGGGTGCCAAGGGCCTGCTCCGGCGCCTCTCGAGGCCCGTCTCGCCGGCGCTGTTCACGGGCTGCGTCGCGGCAGTCGTCGTGCTGCCCCTCGTGCCGAGCTTCCCCTACTCCTCGCAGGTGGCGCAGATCCCCCCGTACTTCACCTCGGCTGCGGTGCGCCAGATCCCTCCGGGGAGCGTCGTGCTCACC
>DAHVLW010000185.1:0-5092 GCA_027320205.1 Acidimicrobiaceae bacterium | reverse complement strand
GCGGGCCGCGGCGCGGGCGAGAGCGCTCGAGGCCGAGCAGGCGGCCGAGGCGCAGGCGGCCGAGGCAGCCTCGGTCGCCTCGAGCGTCGCCGGGACGGTCCCTTCGGGCTCGGCGGCGCAGGCGGCCGCCTCGAACGCCGTCTCCGCCGCGGGCGCCGCGAGCGAGGTCGGCCACCCTCCGCTCGCACCGCACGGGTCGACCACGGCGGGGACCGAGGCGGTGCAGGCAGCCGAGAGCTACCTCGGTGTGCCGTACGTCTGGGGCGGCGCGAGCAGCGCCGGGGTCGACTGCTCCGGTCTCACGATGCTCGCCTGGGCGAGCGCCGGCGTCGCGCTCACGCACAGCGCCTGGTACCAGTACCGGGAGACGCAGCACGTCCCGCTCGCGGCGATCCAGCCGGGGGACCTGATCTTCTACTGGTTCCCGAACGACGGCGCCGACCCGGTGACCCACGTCGCGATGTACGTCGGGAGCGGTCCGTACGGCACCCAGACGATCATCCAGGCGCCCGAGACCGGCGAGACGGTCTCGTTCGCGCCGATGTACTACTACG
Source organism: Acidimicrobiaceae bacterium (assembly GCA_027320205.1). Lineage (GTDB taxonomy): Bacteria > Actinomycetota > Acidimicrobiia > Acidimicrobiales > Bog-793 > JAKAOD01. The sequence continues at coordinate 4,538 of DAHVLW010000185.1, read as the reverse complement.
GCCTGGTCGGCGTCGGGCGCCCGGGATGAGCCTGCGTCGCCTTCGAGCGCCGGCCACGGATCAACCCTCGAGCCACTCCCGCCGGTAGCGGTCGCGGCGCTCCACCCACTCCTCGGCGGTGATCGCGTAGCGCACGTGGTCCTCCCAGCGGCCGTCGATCTCGAGGTACTGGCAGGCGATCCCCTCGCCCCGCAGGTGCAGCTTGCGCGCCACCGCTCGGCTCGCGCCGTTGCGGGGGACGATGGCGACCTGCAGGCGGTGCAGCCCGAGCTGCTCGAAGGCGAAGCCGAACAGCACGACGCAGGCCTCGGGGACGTAGCCGTTTCCGGCAAGCGCCTGGTCGATCCAGTAGCCGACGTAGCTGTTCTGGAACGCCCCGCGCTGGATCGAGGAGAGGTTGATCTCGCCGGCGAAGCGCTCGCCGACGAACATGCCGAAGCCGTACCCCGTGCCGAGCTGGCGATCCCGGTCACGGCTCGAGCAGCGGGCGACGAAGCTCTGGCGGTCCTCGCTCGGCCGGGGCATGCCGGCCGGGCGCGGCTCCCAGGGCACGAGCCAATCCCGGCAGCGCGTGCGGACCTCGCGCCAGGCGAGGTAGTCCTCGCCGCGGAGCGGCCGGAGCACGACACGGCGCCCGACGAGCCGGCTGCCGAGCGGCTGCAGGATGGTCTCGCCCAGCCGGTCCACCCTCCCATGCTTGCAGATCGACGGGGAATCGTGGCCACGCACCGGGGGCGTACAATCGGGCCCGGGACCGGCGCCTCAGTGCCTGCAACGGCAGCGTTGTCTCCCACAGGCGAGGATGACGAGACCCGAACGCACCGAAGCCGGCGGGCCCGACCGGGTCCAGGCGACGGCGCCCTCACCGAGGCGACCCGGCGAGGACGCGCGACCCGACACCGGCGGCACCGGGACGGGTCGTCGTCCCCTCGTGCTCGCCCTCGGCCCGCCGCGCGCCGGTGCCGGGGCCGTCGCGGAGCTCGTCGGCACGGGCCCCTCGGCGCGGGACCTCGACGAGCGCCTCCTCGCGCGTCTCGGCGGGAGCTGGGACCGCCCGCCGCGCCTCGAGCCGGGCTGGGATTCGGAGGAGGCGCTCGGCGACCTGCTCGCCGAGGCCGGGCGCCTGATCAACGCGGCTCCTGGCGGCACGGGCCCGCTCGTCCTCGCCGACCGGCCGCTGCCGCTGCTCCTCCCGTTCTGGCGACGTGCCGCGCGGGATCGCGTGCTCGCGCTGCTCGTGGAGCGCGACCCGGCCGCGATCGCCGCCGAGCTCGACGCGCTGGAGGACCAGCCGCCGGTCCGGGGGCTCGCCCTCTACGAGTGCTACGTGCGCGCAGCCCTCGGCGGGCTCGCCGGCCTCCCCGTCTGCGTCGTGCGGCACGAGGAGCTCGACGAGGGCCGGCGGGACCTCGCGAAACGGCTCGCGGCGCTCGTCGAGGAGTGGGCGCCGGGGACCTCCGTGCCGGCCGCCCGGCAGCGACTGCCACCGGCGGCGGACGAGGTCGCGCCGGGACCCGCGCCCGGCGAGGTTGACGGCGCCGGCTCCCGCATCGGTCTTGGCACGGGCCCCGGAGCGGCCGAGGTTGCGACCGCCCTGGTCCTCCCCGAGCAACGGCGGCTCCACGAGGCGGTCTCGTCGCTCGCGGGGTTCCACGAGCGCTTCGCGCCGGTCGATGCCGGTCCCGAGAGCGCCTGGGGGGCGACCCTCCTCGGGCTCGAGCGCGACCTCGGGCACGTCGTCGCTGCTCTCGCGTGGGCCTCGCACCAGCTGGAGCCGCTGCTGCGCGCGACGCCCGATCAGCGGGTGAGCGGCGGCCCGGCCGACCGCAGCCGGATGATCGACGAAGGGAGCGAGCCCGGCGAGCCCGACGAGAAGGGCCTGTACCCCCTCAACGCGAGCGAGGACCGCCGCGCCTTCCACCGCTGGCTCGCGGCGCGTCGCATGCCGATCGTCGTCGGTGGCCCGACCGATCCCCCGCTTCGGCGGGCGCGGGCGAAGGCACCGCTGCTGCGGCGCGACCCGCTCGTGAGCCTTCTCGTCCCGGTCTGGAAGACCCCGATGTGGGCCCTCGAGCGGTGCATCAGCTCCGTGCTCGCCCAGAGCTACCGGAGCTGGGAGCTCTGCCTCTGCGACGACGCGTCCGGCGACGCCGAGCTCACGGCCTACCTGCGGGCTCTGCGCAAGGCGGACAGGCGCATACGGACCACCGCCTTGCCGCGCAACGGCGGCATCTCCGCCGCGACGAACGGCGCCCTTGCCATCTCCCGGGGTCGCTTCGTCGCGTTCCTCGACCACGACGACGAGCTCTCGCCCGACGCCCTCGCGGTCGTCGCCCGTGCCCTCGCCGACAACCCCGACGCCGACGTCCTGTACTCCGACGAGGACAAGATCGACGCCTCCGGCGAACGCTTCGACCCGCTCTTCAAGCCGGACTGGTCCCCCGACCTCCTGCTGTCGTTCCAGTACCTCGGTCACCTGATGACCGTCCGGCGCGATCTCGTCGTCGAGCTCGGAGGGCTTCGCTCCGACTTCGACGGGAGCCAGGACTACGACCTCGCGCTGCGAGCGACGGAGCGGGCCCGCTCGATCGTGCACGTCCCCGAGGTCCTGTACCACTGGCGCACGCTCCCCGGCTCGGCGGCGGGCGACGCCTCGGGCACGATCGCCAAGCCGTGGGCCTACGAGGCCGGCCTCCGCGCGATCGCCGACGCGCTCCGCCGGGCCGGCGAGGAGGCGGAGGTCACCCAGGAGCCGCGCTTCGCCGGGCGCTACCACGTGCGGAGAGCGCTCGCCTCTCGCCCGCTCGTCAGCGTCGTCGTCCCGTTCCGTGACGAGCCGGGCCTGCTCGCGACGTGCTGCACCTCGCTGCGCGCCGACCCGGGCTACGACCGGGTCGAGCTCGTCCTGGTCGACAACGGCAGCGAGCTGCCCGAGACGGCAGCGCTCCTCGAGCGTCTCGAGGGCGGGCCGGGGGTGAGGATCATCGAGGCACCGGGCCCGTTCAACTGGGCGGCGATCAACAACCGGGCCGTCGCCGAGGCGAAGGGCGAGGTGCTCCTCTTCGCCAACAACGACGTCGAGGCGCGCAGCCCGCGCTGGCTGCACGCGATGCTCGGCCACGCCCTAAGGCCGGCAGTCGGCGCCGTCGGCGCCCGTCTCGTCTATCCCGACGGGGCGATCCAGCACGCCGGCGTGGTCGTGGGGCTCGGGGGGATAGCCGGCCACGTGCTCCGGGGGCTTCCCGGCTGGCATCCCGGCTACAACTCGATGGCGATCCAGACTCGTGACTGCTCGGTCGTCACCGGGGCCTGCATGATGACCCGCCGCGAGGTGTTCGAGGCGGTCGGGGGCTTCGACGAGGAGCTCCCCGTCGCCTTCAACGACGTCGACTACTGCCTGTCGCTTCGCGAGCGCGGCTACCTCGTCGTCTACACCCCCCTCGCGGAGCTCGTGCACCACGAGTCGCGCAGCCGTGGCCACACCGACGACCTCGCCGAGTCGAAGCGCATCCTCGAGCGCTGGGGACACGTCATCGTCGCCGGCGACCCCTACCTCAACCGGAACCTGAGCCACTGGAGATACTGGTGCCCGCTGTCGACCGCACAGGAGGACGACCGTTGGAAGACCTACCTGGAGACGTCCGTCTCGACGCACGCGCGGTCGTCGAGCACCTGAGGGCCATCGTGGCCGACGCGCCGACGGCCTATCCGCGCTCGTGGGCGCCGCAGGCGACCTTCGAGGAGCTGCTCGTCCGGGCCGATCGCGACCCGATCCACCTGCACCCGAGCATCCACCACCTCCATCGTCGCTGGGACATGGGGCCGGCGCGCACGCACGCCGGCAGCGGCTTCGGGCCGAAGGCGCTCGCGCGCCGGCTGCTCGCGCGCGTCATCAACGCCGCGCTCGACCGCTACTTCACCGAGGAGCAGGAGTTCCGGGCCGCCCTCGCCCAGTCGATCGACGCCGTCGCGTACCGGGTGGACGAGGTGTCGAGCGCCGACATGCGCTCGCTGCTCGAGATCCTGCGGAGGGACATGCTCGAGCTCGCCCGCTACGTCGACGACAGGATCGACGCCCGCCTCGCCGACCGGTGAGCGCGCGCGTCGCCCTCGTCACGGCGTACTGGGGCAGCTCGCTCGACGAGACGACGTCGACGACGCGCCTGCTCGCCGGGGCTCTCGCCCGCAGCGCCAGGGTCGAGGTCGTCCACCTGGTCAGCCCTCCCGAGCCGCCGGCGACCGTCGAGGACAGCGTCTTCAGGATCCATCGGGTCCCCTGGAAGGGGGCCCGCCTGCTGCGCGCCGGCCTCGTGCGCAGCGCCCTCTCGACCCACGACGGCGGTCGCCACGTGCCCGCGGTCGCCGCAGCGCTGCTCGAAGAGCTGGAGGGCAGCGCCGAAGCTGCGGCCGACGCGGTAGCGGACCTCTCCCCCGACGCCGTCGTCCTCGCCGGCCACCACCAACCCTGGGACGTCTCGGCCCTCGGGACGCGCGGCAGCCCGGGCGCGCCGCGGGTCACCTTCGTGCCGTTCCTCGAC
>DAHVLW010000246.1:0-1978 GCA_027320205.1 Acidimicrobiaceae bacterium | reverse complement strand
CAGCCGCCGTCGCCATGGCGCTCGGCTGCCCGCCTGCAGAGGTGCTGGAGCGGATGCGGACGTTGCCCACGCCGACGGCCAGGCTCGAGGCGACCCGCGCCCCGGGCGGCGCCGTGGTGCTGGACGACACGTTCAACTCCAATCCGGCGGGGGCGCGCCTCGCCCTCGCCGCCCTGGCCGCGGCGGCGCCCGGCGGCCGGCGGATCGTCGTGACCCCGGGGATGGTCGAGCTCGGGAACCGCCAGGCGGAGGAGAACTCGGCGTTCGCGCTGGCGGCCGCCGAGGTCGCCAGCGACGTCGTCGTCGTCGGCCGGACCAACAGGGCTGCGCTCCGCAAAGGCGTTGCCGCCGCGCGGACCGGTGGCGCCGAGGTCGCGCTCCGCGAGGCCGAGACACGCGAGCGGGCGGTCGAATGGGTGCGTGGGGCAGTCGGTCCCGGCGACGCCGTCCTGTACGAGAACGACCTTCCGGACCACTACCCCTGACGGCCTACCATGAGCGGACCGTGAGCCAGACGCCGCCACGCATCCCCGCCCGGGTCGCCGTGCTGTTCGGCGGGCCGTCGCCGGAGCACGACGTCTCGGTCCTCACGGGCCTCCAGGCGGTCCGCGGGCTCGCCGGGGTCGAGGGCGTGCGTGAGATCCTCCCGCTCTACTGGTCGAAGACGGGCGACTGGTTCTCGGTCGGCGGCGACCTCGAGGCGACGGCGTTCCTCGACGGCCAGCCCGAGGGGGCACGCCGAGCCGAGCTCGTGCTCGGCAGGGAGGGTGGATTCGTCGTCCGCCGCGGCGGGCTGCGGGCGCGCGGCGAGCGCCTCGGGATCGACGTCGCGCTCGTCTGCTGCCACGGAGGTCCGGGGGAGGATGGCGCCCTCCAGGGCGCCATGGACCTCGCCGGCATCGCCTACACCGGTCCGGACGCCGCCGGCGCGGCGATCGGGATGGACAAGCTGAGCTTCGGCGCCCTCGTGCGGGCGGCAGGTCTGCCCGCCCTCGAGCGCGTGCTGCTCCTCGCAGAGCCTTCTGAGCTGGGCTTCGACGGGCCCTATATCCTCAAGCCCCGCTTCGGCGGCTCGTCGATCGGCATCGACGTCGTCGCCGACCTCGACACCGCCCGGGCGCGACTCGCCGCCAACGTCCATCTGCGCCGGGGCGCCGTCGTCGAGCCGTACCGGCCGGAGCTGTTCGACCTCCAGGTCGCCGTGCGCACATGGCCGGCGCTCGAGCTCTCGGCGATCGAGCGTCCGCTCCGGGCGGCCGAGGCGGGCCGGAGCGGCGACGGGGTCCGCGGCGAGATTCTCGACTATCGCGACAAGTATGTGGGATCCGAGGGCATGGCGAGCGCGCCCCGCGAGCTCCCGGCATCCCTCCCCGCGGAGCTCGCGGCACGGCTGCGGTCCGCGGCGGAGGGGGTCGCCCGGCTCGTCGGCGCGCGAGGGGTGCTGCGCGTCGACTTCCTGAGCGACGGCGAGTCGCTCTACGTCAACGAGGTCAACACGATCCCGGGGTCGCTGAGCCGCCATCTCTTCGTCGACCCGTCGCTGCCGTTCCCGGTGCTGCTCTCGGGACTGCTCGCCGAGTCCCTGGAGCGACCGGCCGCACGGCTGTCTTCGGCGGGGGCCGACGGGTCCGTGCTGCGAAGCGCCGGGAGCATCGCGGCCAAGCTCGCCTGAGCTGTGCCACTGCCGGAGCGGATCCTGCACGACGACGAGGACGTGCTGATCGACACGCGCCCGAGCTGGACCGCCCTTGCCGGGCCCGGGGCGCTGGGCCTGCTCGTCCTCGCCGGCTGCCTCACCGGCGTCGTCGGCTGGCAGGGGGCCCCGGCATGGTTCGGGTGGGTGCTCCTCGTCGCCTTCCTCCTCGCGGCGGCGCGCTTCGGGACGCGCCTGCTCGCGTGGCGATCGACCTCCCTTGCCGTCACCACGAGCCGCGTCGTCTTCCGCTCCGGTGTGCTCCGCCGACGGGGCCGGGAGGTT
>DAHVLW010000166.1:0-5447 GCA_027320205.1 Acidimicrobiaceae bacterium | reverse complement strand
AGAGGTAGGAGGGGGTCGGCGCGAGCTCGATCGTGACCCGAACCGCATCGCCGAGGTGCTTGCTCGCCGTCGGCAGGCCGAGGTCCTTGAAGACGACGAGCATGGCGCGGTTGTCCGGCAGGGTGTCGGCGAGGAAGCGCGCGATGCCCCGGGTCCGGCCGTAGGAGGCGAGCTGCTCGATGAGGATGGTCCCGACGCCGCGCCCTTGGAGGTCGTCGCTGACGACGAGGGCGAGCTCGGCCTCGAGGCGGCCGGGCTCCGCCTCGTACTGGGCGACGGCGAGGAGCTCCTCGCCGCGGACGGCGACGAAGGCCATCCGGCTCGCGTAGTCGACGCCGGCGAGGCGTCCGGCCTCCTGCTCGCTCAGCTCGGGATGGGCGCCGAAGTAGCGGCGGTGGATCGTCTCGGGCGACAGCCGGAGGTGGAAGCGTCGCAGAGCGCCGGCGTCCTCCGGGCGGATCGGGCGGATCCGGATGCCCGTGCCGTCGGTGAGGAGCGCGTCGCCCTCCCAGGCGCTCGGGTAGGTCACCGTCGACGTCTCCTCGGGCTCGTCCATCGCGTTACCTCCTTCGTCGCAGGGAGCCGTCCTGCCGCGCGGCAAGTGTCGCGCTTGCAAGGTGCCCACCGGACAGGGCCGAAAGGCCCGGGACCTGGGCTCGGACCGGTGCGGCGAAGTGACGAACGGCCCTGTCGGGCGTGATCTCGCTTGCCGACGATGGGGTTGGAGCGAGGAGGAGTGACATGGCCCACCTGACCGACCGGCAGAGATTCGACCTCGTCTGCGTTGGCGACACGGCAACCGACGTCTACATCGCGCTCGACCCGGCACGGGTGAGGACCCGCACCGAGCCTCAGGGCCAGTGGCTGATGGTCCCGTTCGGCGCCAAGGTCCCCTTTCAGAAGGTCCTGACCGTCGAGGCCGGCGGCAACGCTGCGAACGTCGCCGTCGCCTGCGCGCGCCTCGAGCTGCGCACGGCGCTCGCCAGCTACCTCGGCGCCGACCAGCTCGGGCGCGAGATGCTCTCCGCCCTGCACGGCGAGGGCGTCGACACGAGCCTCGTGCGCCTTGACCGGAAGGCGCCGACCAACCAGCACTTCGTGCTCTGGCTGGGCGACGAGCGCACCATCCTCGTCCGCCACGAGGACTACGACTACCAGTGGCGGCACCTGCGCCCGAGCGAGGTGCCGGCGTGGCTCTACCTGTCCTCCGTGGGGACCCATGCGCACGACTACGAGGAGCAGATCGCCGACTGGCTCGATGAGAATCCGTCGGTCAACCTTGCCTTCGAACCGGGCACGTACCAGATCGAGGAGGGTGCCAAGGCGCTCGAGCGCCTGTACCGGCGTGCGTCGTTGCTCCTCTGCAACAGGGACGAGGCGGCCACCATCGCCGGCACCGAGCATGACGCGGAGATCGACGTGCTGCTGTCTGGGCTTCTCGACCTCGGTCCACGCGTCGTCGTCGTCACCGACTCCGTCGCCGGCGCCTACGCCGCGGAGGGCGCTCGCCGGTACCAGGTGCCGTCCTACCCCGACTCCCAGCCCGTCGTCGACCGTACCGGAGCCGGCGACGCCTTCTCGGCGACGCTTCTCGCCTACCTCGTCCGGGGCCTTCCGCTCGAGGAGGCGCTCGTGCGCGCGCCGATCAATTCGATGAGCGTGGTGCACGCGGCCGGCACCCAGGCGGGCCTGCTCCGCGACCGGCAGGTGTCCGCATACCTCGCGGCCGCGCCTGCCGGGTACGGCGTCCGGGTGACCCACGCGCCGCTCGTCGGGCGCTCGTGAGCACGGAGGCGCGCTCGTGAGCGCGGAGGCACGCTCATGAGCACGGAGGCGCGCTCGTGAGCACGGAGGCACGGCGGTGAACGAGAAGGGACTTGCTCGCCAGGGTCCGCTCGGCGAGGGGAACGCCGACGTCGAGGAGCTCGCGCGTGCCGAGTGTGTCGAGCTGCTCGGCCGCCGCGACGTCGGGCGGCTCACGATTGTCGTCGACGGCCAGCCCGAGGTCTTCCCGGTCAACTATGCGCTCGACGGCGAGGTGGTCGTCTTCCGCACCGGTCCCGGCCTGAAGCTCCTGCGTGGCAGCCCCGCCCGGGTGGCCTTCGAGGTCGACGAGATCGACGCCGACGGCGGCGTCGCCTGGAGCGTCGTCGTGAAAGGGACGGCACGAGAGATCACCGAAGCCCTCGACGCTGCCTCGGAGCGCGAGCGCGCCCTTGAGATCGAGCCCTTCTCCGGCGCCGAGCTCCGGCACTGGGTCCGCGTCCTGCCGCGGGAGATCACCGGGCGGCGGCTGCGAAGGCCGCGGCGGTGACCGTTCGGCTCGCCATCGAAGGCTTCGGCCGGACCGGGCGGGCGCTGTACCGCTCGATCCTCGAGCGGGACCTGGACATCGCCGTTGTGGCGATCAACCAGGCGGGCGAGCCGGATGCGCTCGCGCGGCGGGTACAGCTCGACTCGGTGCACGGCCGGTGGCCCGGGGTGGTCGCGGTGGAAGGCGACGAGCTGCGCGCCGGCCACCAGCGCAGCCTCATGCTTCACGGGGAGGACGCCGCCCACCTGGCCTGGCGTCGTATCGGCGTCGACGTCGTCGTCGATTGCACCGGGCGCTGCGAGCGCCGCGATGCCGCGGCGGCCCATCTCGAGGCCGGCGCCGCCCGGGTCGTCGTCGCCGCGCCGTGCGAGGGCGCCGACGCCACCTTCGTCGTCGGCGTCAACGAGCACACCTACGACCCCGACCGCCACCGCGTCGTCTCGGCGGGCTCGCCGACGGCGGGATGCTGCGCGGTCATGGCCGCCGTGCTCGACGACGCCTTCGGCGTCGCAGAGGGACTCGTGACGGCAATCCACGCCTACACCTCGGACCAGTCGCTCCTCGACGACACCGGCGCCGAGGCGCGGCTCGGGCGCGCCGCGGCGCTCAACGTCGTCCCGGCGACGACGCCGGCAGCGAGCACGACCGCGCTGGTGCTCCCGGCCGTCAAGGACCGCCTCGACGCGAACGCGCTGAGGGTCCCGGTGGCCGACGGCTCGATCGGGGACCTCGCAGTGGAGCTCGACCGCCCGGTATGGGTCGAGGATGTCAACGAGGCGTTTCGCTCCGGCGCCCACGGCGGGCTGCTCGGGATCCTCGAGTACTCGCAGGAGCCGCTCGTGTCGAGCGACGTCATCGGCTCGACGGCGTCATGCGTGTTCGACTCGACGCTCACGATGGCCCGCGGCCGGCTCGTGAAGGTCTTCGGCTGGTACGACAACGAGACAGGGTTCGCCGCACGGCTCGGTGAGCTCTGCAGCCTCGTCGGGTCGCGCCGCTGAGCGCCCCGCCGGCTCGACCGGCCTGCCTGCTCGGCTGGCGCACCTCGCCGGCTTCGGCCTGTGCCTCGTCGGGCGGGTCCTGCGTGCGACCTGCCTGGGCCGGGCCCTCCGGACGGACGCGTCCGGGGGAAGCGCGCGTTTCAGTGCACCGAACGCTCGGCGCTGTGGGGGATCACGACGACCGGGCAGTGCGCGTGGTGGACGACGTGCCGGCTCACCGAGCCCATGAGCATGCCGCGGACGCCGCCTAGGCCTCGGGAGCCGACGACCAGCAGCTCGGCGTGCTGCGAGGCCTCGACGAGCACTGCTGCGGGATGCCCCTCGCTGAGGTGTGCCTCGATGTCGAGGTCGTCGAGCTCGTCTCGATGCGCGGCGACGGCGGCGTCGAGCACGCTCTGGGCGAATGCCTGCAGCTCCTCGGCGCCGACCGGCGGCTCGGCCGCCGCCCCCATCGCGCCGAGGCCGGCCCAGGTCGGGGAGATCGGCTGCCAGGCGTGGACGATCTCGAGGGAGAGGTGGCGCAGCTTCGCCTCGGCGATCGCCCACCTGAGCGCGGCATGGCCGCCTTCCGAGCCATCCGCCCCGACGATGATCCGTCCCATCGCCCGCCCTCCCCTGCCGCCGTCGGGCTGCGGCGCCCGGCGTCCCCGGCCGCTCCAAGACCCGTTCACAGCATGCGACGTGCCGGCGTGGACCGGCAGGGCCGAAGGTCATCGGGGGCAGGCGGCGACCACTTGCATTGCCGAAGGTGCTCCGCGGACGTCGGAGCCTCGTGGATGCTCGGATCCGACTAGGGACCTTCGGCCCTTGTTGCGCCCCGCCGGCTCAGAGAGGATGCACGCATGGAGCGAGGACGGACGGTCGTCGGCAAGGAGGTTCTCGTCCACAGCTTCATGTCACCGGTCAAGGTGGGCACGAGCTCGCGAGATTCGCTGCCTGCTCCCGTCATCCTCGCGACATGGCGGGCAGCGCGTCCGATCGGGCTCGACAGGATGGGTGCCGGCTCAGCCCGGTTCCCCCGCAGGGGCCAACAACAGCTCGCCAACCGGTGGCATGGCGTGACCAAGGTCGCAGGAAGGCACGCGACCGCCGCCTAGCGATCTGCTCCCGGGTCACGCCACCCGATGCGGCCTGTGTCGTGCAGGCCGCATCGGCGCGTCCGGGTCCGGGTGAGGTCACGCATCGGTTGACCGGTGCCAGCCGGCTCCGCTAGTGATGGGCCCATGGCCACCGACCTCCCGGAGGCTCCCTCTTCCGCGGAGGTCGAGGCGGCCCGCATGCGAATCGCGCGCCATGCCCGGCGCACTCCGACGTTGCGCCTCAAGCTCGGCGGCGGCACGTGGTGCTCAAGCTCGAGCACCTGCAGCGGAGCGGGTCGTCCGAGCTGCGCGGCGCCCTCAACGCGATGCGCCCGGCGCTGCCGTCGATGGGCGATGATGTCAGGGTGTCGCCCGGGCCGAAGCAAGCGTCGGGCCTGCCGAGGGGTCCCGAGGTCGTCGAGGCGGTCCTTGGCGCCAGCCGGGTGCTCGTCGCCGTCGCCGCGCGCTCGCTTGCGGAGGTCGCCGAGGAGGTGACGCTCCCGCAGTACCGGGCGCTCGTCGTGCTCGCGGCAAAGGGGCCCCAGAGGTCGGTGTCGCTCGCGGAGGCGCTCGGGGTCACGCCGCCGACCGCGACGCGGATGTGCGACCGCCTGGTGCGAAAGGGGCTCGTGCGCCGCCGTGGGGCGCGGGACGACCGGCGCGAGGTGCGGGTCAGCCTCACGCCGGCCGGGCAGGAGCTCGTGCAGGAGGTGACGCGCCGGCGCCGGGCCGAGATCGAGGCGATGCTCGCCAAGATCGCGCCCGGGGACCAGGCCGCCATGGTCGAGCTGTTCGGGGCCCTCGCTCGGGCGGCCGGCGAGCCGCCGGAGAGGGACTGGTCGCTCGGCTGGGAGCTCTGAACCCGGATCGGGTCAGGCGGGCGGAGCGGTGTCCTCGCCGCTCGGCACGTCGCTTTCGGCGCCGGCCGGCGCTCCACTGCCGGCGCCGGCCGGCGTCGGCACGGCATAGCCGGCTAGATGAGTAAGTCCAAGGGATCCCGCCCAAGCTGAGATCCACCGCTGACGCGCGAAAGGCGCCCAAGATCGGCGTTGC
>DAHVLW010000144.1:0-2725 GCA_027320205.1 Acidimicrobiaceae bacterium | reverse complement strand
GCGGGCGATGCACTCGGCTTCGAGGATGCGGGCTGCAGCGTCGGCCGAGGTCGCAGCCCGGAGGGCGGCGTTCGCTGCGGCGCCGGGGAGGAGCCGGCTCGCCGCCTCGCCGGCGAGGAGCACCTCGGCGGCTCCCGGTCCCGCACAGACGACGAGGCCGGTCAGGAGCGCTCTGGCGATGTCGTCTGCGGCCGGGCCGCAGATTGCGAGCCCCGAGAGGTCGCCCAGCGCGACGGCGATGGTCTCCTCGCCGCGGCGGGCGATCTCGATCTCTTCGGGAGCCGTGGCGGGTCGGGTGGCAGCGGGTTCGGGCGGCTCGTCGCCCGCCGCGTCTCGCCGTTCGCCGGCGACATGGACGAGGTGGGTGAGGGTCGGTCGCTGAGGGGCGGGGCCGAGGTCGCGGCCGGGGCGCGGCGGGCGGTAGCGGTAGGCGTGGCGGCGGCGCAGCCGGCCGGCGGCCATCGCTGAGAGGACGCCGGCGGCGAACGAGCCGGCCACGACCGACCCCGACGGGAAGGGCAGCGGGGCGCCTGGCGCGCCCGTCTCGTGGTGCCGGTCCTGCTGCGGCGAGCCGGGGGCTGCATGGCCGTTGGCGTGCGCCGGGACCGACGGCGCCTGCGTGGACGGACGGGTGATCGACGGTGGCGGGCTGGTGGCGGGCGGTGGCGGGCTGGTGGCGGGCGGTGCCGGCACAGCCGGGGTCGGCTCGGCGGGGGGCGCTGGTGCCGGTTGGGACTGTGGCCTTGCTGCCGGCATGTCTTGCGCGGGCAACAGCAGGGTCCAGCCGGCGTAGATCCAGTGCGGGTCGCTGAGCGTAGCGCCGCCGGGCTGCGGGCGACCCACGTTCAACTGATAGATCTGCGACCAGGCAAGCGGGTCGCCCAGCTCTCGCTCGGCGATGCCCCACAGGGTGTCGCCGCGTTGGACGACGTAGACGCGCGTCGCGCTGGCGGTGTCCTCGGGAGCGCCCGTAGCCGACGTGGAGATGGGAGTGGTCGCCGGAGCCGGCGACCGCGCGCTCGGCGGTGCCGCGGCGGTGGGGGACGCAGCGGCGGCGAGGACCAGGGTGGTCGGCGGGCGGCCCGCCGGGGTCGGCAGGCGGGCGGCGAGTGGTACGGCGCCGGGGTGGGAGGCGGGCCGGGGAGCGAGGCTGAGGGCGGCGGCGGCGACCGCGGCGACGAGCCGCCCGGCCGCAGGCTGGAGGACGCCGGCGACGGGGAGGCGGCGGGCGTGGCGGCCGCCGAGAGCGGCGGGGACCTCGACGGCGACCGAGGCAACCAAGCTCGCCCATGCCAGCCACACCACCACCGCGAGGGTGTCGACGAGGGCCTGGGCGGGGATCCCCTGGCGCTCCAGGGCCCGGCGCAACCTCATGTGGCTCGTCTTCGCCGAACCGGAAAGGCGGCGGACCTGGGCCAACTGGGAGGAACGTAGCCGCATCCTGCTCGCCGAGTTCCGGGCCGCCGCCGGACAGCATGCCGGCGACGCCCGCTTCGCCGAGCTCATCGACGCCCTCAACGACCAAAGCAGCGAGTTCCGCGCCCTGTGGGCGAGCTACGAGGTGCGCCAGTCGATCACCGGACCGCTCAAGGTCCGACTACCCGGCGTCGGCACGGTCACCTTCGACGTCGTCGACCTGCGGGTGTGCAGCTACCCGGCGCTCACCCTGTCGGTCCACGTGCCCGCCCGGCCCGTTGACCGCCGCAAGCTCGCGACGATGACGATGACGTAGAGCCAATCCCATCGGCGCACCGGCGTGCTCCCGACATCGCATACGCGACGCCACCCCCCTCGCTCTTGTGTCCCAGATGGAACAGGAGGTTCGCCGCCGTGGCAAGCGACGAGCGCATGTGCTTACGCCGAATGTGCGAGGGGATGAACGTCCGTCTGATCATCCGAGCGAGAGCGGCGCGACCGAGCACGGCGCGATCGCGTCCCGCGGTGAGGTGAAATCCGAAGGTGCCGGTGTCGCTGCCCAACTCACGGGGATCGCCGCCCTGTCCAGACCCCTCCTCGCCCTCATCTCATCGAAGCCAGCCGTTTCCCCTATCCGGGTGCCGGGACCATAGAAGCTCACAGTTGAGCGAGTACCGGCTCGATGATCTCGTCGGCGAGCCAGTGCACGGGCGGAAGAGGTGGAACAGGGGCGAGGACGAGATGCGACGCTCCGGCGGCGATCAGCTCGCCGAGGAGCTCCCGGACAGCGGACGGCCCGCGGGCCTGGCTGCTGCCCGGTTCCTCGGTGGTGACGAGCACCTGCACGGATCGGGTGATCTCGCGAGGGTCACGGCCGATGCTGTGGCAATGCGCGTCGAGCGCGGCGCTCTTGCGGACGAGCTCGTCGACGTCGCCTCGAGTCGGGCAGTTCCAGATGTCCGCGTGCTTGGCGACAATGCGAAGGGCGGTCCTTTCACCGCCGGCGCCGATGAGGATCGGCGGGTGTGGCTGCTGGATCGGCTTCGGCTCGCAGATCGCGCCGCGCAGACGGTACCAGCGACCATCGAAGTCGAAGGGCTCGGCCTCGGCCCACAGCCGCTTGGCGATCGTGCACGCCTCGTCGAGCGACCCGAGAGCCTCGCTGGGGGTGACGACGTCGATGCCGTAGGCGTCGTACTCGCGACGCACCCCGGCCACGACCTGTGCGTCGCCGACCCTGCTGCCGCCAGCGCCGACGCCGAACACCAGCCGTCCGCCCGAGACGACATCGACCGTCGCGGCCATCTTC
>DAHVLW010000119.1:0-4674 GCA_027320205.1 Acidimicrobiaceae bacterium | reverse complement strand
AGGAGGTCCTCGCCGAGCTCGGCGAGCGCCGACGCGAGCCCGACGACCTGACCCTGGACACCTCCCGGGACCGACACCGAGTAGGGGCAGACGAGGCCGATCCGCACGCTCAACCCGGCGAGTCGGCGAGCCAGTTCGGCTGGAAGACGTGCCACTGCTCCGGCGCCAGCCGGATCAGCGCCTCCAGCTCGTGTGCGAGCAGCTGGGTGACGCGCTCGACGTCTTCGCGCAGCCGCCCCTTGCGCACCGGGACGAGCGGGGGGCGGACGACGATGCGGTGGGCGCCGCCGCGCAGCATGTAGATCGCCGCGGGAAGGATCGGCGCGCCGCTGCGCAGCGCGAGCACGGCCGGGCCGCCGGGGATGCGGGCGCGCTCGCCGAAGAAGTCGACCTCGATCCCGTCGCCGACGAGGTCCCGGTCGGCGAGGAGCGCGACGAACCCGCCGCGGCGGACCGTCGACAAGAGCTCGCGCGCCGCCGACGGCCCGAGGGGGATGACCCTGATGCCGAGCGCGCGGCGCTCCTCGACCATCCATTCGAACAGCTCACGCGGCTCGAGCGGCTCGGCGACCGCGGTGAGCGGGAAGCCCTCTCTCGCCGCCCAGACGGCGCCCGCCTCCCACGCGCCGAGGTGCGGGAGCGCGACCACGGCGCCTCGCCCGTCGGCGACCGCCTGGCGTACGTGGCGCTCCCCCTCGACGACGAGCCCGCGGGCGAACGGCTCGGGCGCGGACGCGTCGAGGACGGCGCCGTCCGCCCAGTAGCGGCCGTAGGAGGAGAACGCCCGCCGCACGAGCCGGTCGAGCTCTGTCCCGGTCACCTCGGGCCCCACCACCCGGCGGAGATTGCGGGCGACGACCGCCCGCCGCTCGGGCGAGCTCGCCGCGACGGCGCGTGCCGCGGCGGCGGCCGCGCCCGCCGCCATGCCGGGGGGCAGGGCGCGGAACAGCCTCGCGAGCGAGCGGTACTTGAGGAACGCGGCCCGATTGCCGCTCCCCCGAGGCGAGCGTTCAGCTGGTGTGTCGCTCAGCGTGACCGACCGTCGTCCATCCGCCGCCGGAATGCCCTGGCCGCCCTGGCGCGCTCACCGGCCTTCGCCCCGCCCGACCGGCCGCGCCGGGACCCGACGCCGAGCTCGGAGCGGAGCACGCCGCGCAGTCGGGTCGAGAGCGTCGCGCTCCGCCGGCGGTTGCGCCAGCGGGCGCCCGGCGCGCCGGACAGCCGCCATGCCGGGGCGCTCCCGGTCTCCCGCAGCTCGCGCCAGCGCGACTGCACCCGCCCGCGCCCGAAGCGACCGGTGCCGGACCGCCCGGCGCCCGAGCGCAGCGCCGCGGCGCGCAGGCCGCCCGGACGTGTCGCCGCCTCGGCACCGCTCGCCTGGCGCCAGACCCTCATGAACCGGCCGGCGGCCGTCGCGGAGGTGAGCGCCAGCAGCGCCCAGAGGATCGGGATCATCGCGAAGTGGAACGTGAGCACGCAGCCGAGGCCGATCAGCCGCTCCGCCCGCTCCATCAGCCCGCCGCGCGCCTGGAACCCGAGCGACTCCGCCTTGGCCCGCTCGTAGGAGATCACCGACCCGACGGCGAGGATCGCGACGGCAGCGAGCGCGTCGGCCGGGCGATGGCGCACCGCGAAGAAGTACGCGAGGCCTCCGAACAGCAAGGCGTCGGCAACGCGGTCGGCGACCGAGTCAAGGAAGGCCCCCCGCGCCGAGGCGGTCCCGCCCGCCTTCGCGACGGCGCCGTCGAGCGTGTCCATCAGCCCGCCGGCGATGAGGAGGACGGTGCCGAGGTAGAGCAGGCCGGAGCCGATCACCACGGCGTTGACCGCGGCGAGCACGACGCCGAGCGCCGTCACGTGGTCGGCGGAGACCCCGCGGCGCACGAGCCGTGCGCCAAGCTGCAGTCGCTGCCGGCCGAGGGCCGGGCGCGCCGGCTGGCCGGGCGCTCCGGGCGCGGGTGGCCTCTCCGGCGCGGCGTCGCGAGCCCGGGTGTCGCCGCCGGCAGCCGGCTCCCCGCCGTCGCGTGCCGCGACCTCCGCGCCGCCGGGCGCGACAGGCGCCGTCGCCCGCCGCCGCCGCCCGTCGATCATCGGAACCTCCCGTCCCTTCTGCAAGAGGCTACCAGGTCGACCTCGGCGAACCGCCGGAGCGGCGTCGCCGGACCGCCCTGCCGCCGGGCCGCCGGCGCCGGCGAACAGGCCCTCAGCCAGGCCATGCGCCGCGCAGCTTCGACCAGGAGTCCGGCAGCGCCTCGGGAAGCACCCGGGTCGAGGCGACGGTCGTCATGAAGTTCGTGTCCCCGACCCAACGGGGCAGGACGTGGAGGTGGAAGTGCCGCGGGATGCCGGCGCCCGCCGCCCGCCCGAGGTTGGCACCGATGTTGCACCCGTCGGGCGAATAGGCCTTCTGGATCGCCCGGACCGAGCGGCGCACCGCCTCCCAGACGTCGGTCGACTCCTCCGGCTCGAGGTCCTCGAGCTCGGCCACGTGGCGCCGGGGCATGACGAGCACGTGGCCGCTCGAATAGGGGAAGGCGTTCAGCAGCACGACCGAGAGCCGCCCCTGCCAGATCACGTGGTGGACCTCGTCGCCCTCGCCGCTCGCGAATATGCAGCAGAACACGCACTCGGCCTCTTCGCGCCTTCCCGGGCCGCCCTCCCCGTCCCTCGCGGCGTCGAGGGCCGGCGGGGGCGGCTCGCTCGACACCTCGGCGACGTAGGCCGAGCGCCATGCCGCCCAGAGGTGGTCGAGGCTCACGCCCAGCCACCCCGCAGCTCTCCGGCCGCCACCGGCGAGACGGCGCGGCTCGCCGAGTCGGCGGTCATCCTCGCGATCGCCTCCTCGACCGGCACCCCGCGCTCCGGCGACTCGGCGCCGCGCACGTTCAGCCCGACCGTGCCCGCCGCCACGTCGTCGTCGCCGAGGACGAGCAGGTAGGGAACCTTCTCCAGGCGGCCGCGGCGGACCCGGGTCCCGAGGGGCTCCGACGCCGGGTCCAGCTCGGCGCGAAGGCCGGCGGCGAGGAGCGCGGCGGCGAGCCCGGCCGCCTGCTCGGCGTGGTCGTCGCGCACCGGGAGCACCCTCGCCTGCACCGGCGCGAGCCAGGTCGGGAACGCCCCGGCGTAGTGCTCGAGCAGCACCGCGAAGAACCGCTCGACGGAGCCGAACAGCGCCCGGTGGATCATGACCGGCCGGCGCCGGGCATTGTCCGTCGCGACGTACTCCAGGCCGAAGCGCTGCGGGAGCTGCAGGTCGACCTGGATGGTCGACAGCTGCCAGGTCCGGCCGATGGCGTCGCGCGCCTGGACCGAGATCTTCGGGGCGTAGAAGGCGCCGCCGCCGGGGTCGAGGACGAGCTCGAGGCCCATCGACCCCCCCGCGACCCGCAGGGCCTCGGTGGCCTCCTCCCACTCCTCGTCGCCGCCGACGACCTTGCCCTCCGGCTTGGTCGACAGCTCGAGGTGGAAGTCCGCGAGCCCGTAGTCGCGCAGGAGGTCGAGCACGAAGGTGAGCAGCGAGGCGATCTCGCCGGCCATCTGCTCCCGGGTGCAGAAGATGTGGGCGTCATCCTGGGTCATCCCGCGCACTCGCGTCAGGCCGTGGACGACGCCCGACTTCTCGTAGCGGTAGACGTTGCCGAACTCGAACAGGCGCATCGGCAGCTCGCGGTAGGAGCGCTGGTGCGAGCGGTAGATGAGGATGTGGAACGGGCAGTTCATCGGTTTCAGGTAGTACCGCTGCCCGCCGTCGAGCTCCATCGGCGGGAACATCCCCTCCGCGTACCACTCGAGGTGCCCGGAGGTCTCGAACAGCCCGGCCTTGGTGATGTGCGGGCTCGTGACGAAGGAGTAGCCCGCCTCCTCGTGGCGCCGGCGTGAGTAGTCCTCCATGATCCGCCGCACGAGGCCGCCCTTGGGGTGGAACACCGCCAGTCCCGAGCCGATCTCGTCGGGGAAGGAGAACAGGTCGAGCTCGACCCCGAGGCGGCGGTGGTCGCGGCGCTCGGCCTCCTCCATGCGGTGCAGGTGCTCGGCGAGCGCCTGCTCGGACTCCCACGCGGTGCCGTAGATCCGCTGGAGCTGGGGCCGGTGCTCGTCGCCCCGCCAGTAGGCGCCGGCGACCCGCATGAGCTTGAAGGAGCCGAGGCGGCCCGTCGACGGGACATGGGGACCCCGGCAGAGGTCGACGAACCCGGCCGTGTTGCGATAGGTGCTGACGCCACCCGACTCCACACCTTCTGCCGCGTCCGTCATTTCTGCGGCCACCGCGGGCGCCGACCCGGCGACCCCACGGATGATCTCGGCCTTGTAAGGCTGGTCGGCGAAGAGCGCGAGGCCTTCGTCGATGGAGTGTTCCTCGCGCACGAAGGGCTGGTTCTCGGCGACGATCTCCTTCATGCGGTTCTCGATGCGATCGAGGTCTTCGTCGCTGAAGTGCCTGCCTTCGGGAAGGGCGAAGTCGTAGTAGAAGCCGTCGGTGATCGGCGGGCCGATGGCGTAGTGGGCGCCGGGCCAAAGGTCGCAGACCGCCTGTGCGAGGACGTGCGCCGTCGAGTGGCGCAGCACGTGGCGTCCTTCCGGGCTCTGGCGGGTGACGATGGCTACGCTCTGCCCCTCGGACAGTGGCGTCGCCAGGTCGACCTCCCGACCGTCGACGACGGCGACGACGGCGTC
>DAHVLW010000097.1:0-1631 GCA_027320205.1 Acidimicrobiaceae bacterium | reverse complement strand
GATCATGGGCCGATTCGGCGCCCCGGCGCGCGGCGCGCCGGTCGGCACGGTCGTCGTCGAGGCCGACGGGAGCGTTCGCGGCTCTGTGCCCGACACCAACGGCGCCGCGCCCGAGCCGATCCCGCTGGTCCAGCCGCCCAGCCCGTTCGAGGCGCCCAAGACCCCGTCCGCACCCCAGCCGACCCAGTCACTCCGGCCGACCCAGCCGCCGCCCGTGCAAGCTCCGCTCCGGGATCTCCGCCCCCCGGTGCCGACCGAGCGCGGCTGGGTCGCCCCCGTCCAGCGCAGCGAGGTCATCCCCGAGACCCTCGCCGGAGAGACCATGTTCCGGTCCCCGAAGTCGTCGCCGGCCGCCACCTCGAGACGCACCCAGTCGAGACGCGCCCCGGTGGTCATCGTCTTCTCGGGCAAGGGAGGGGTCGGCAAGACCGCGGTCGCGCTCGGGCTCGCCCAGCGTGCGGCCCGCAAGGGAGGGCTCGCCCGGGTGCTCCTCGTCGACGCCAACCGCGGCCAGGGCGACGTGCGCAAGTACCTGCGGCTCCGCTCGGGGTCGCTTCCGAGCGTCTTCGACGCCGCGGCCGCAGGCGACCCTCGCCGCGGCATCGTCGGGCCCACCGCGCTGAACGCCGCCCGGGTCGAGACGCTCGCGGCGCTCGGCTTCGGGGCCGTGCTCGCCCCCGACGACGAGCACGCGGACCCGGCCGCCGTGCCGGCCGCCGCCTACCGTGCGGTGGTCGACTACGCCCGGGCGCGCTTCGACCTCGTGGTGCTCGACACCCAGATCATCGAGGCGGCCGACACCTCGGGGCTCGTCGACGGCCTCGTGGTGCCGCTCCTGTGCGACGGCGCGTACGGCGTCGCTCTCAGCGACACCTCGATGGCCGGGGTGCAGAACACCTTGGTCCGGGTGAACATGCTCATCGCCAGCGGCGTGCCACGGGACCACCTCATGCTCGGGGTCAACCGCGCCTCGCCGGTGTCCGGCCTCGACGAGGGGCTCATGCGCCGGCGCTGCGAGCCTCTCGCCGCATGGGTCGGCATGGTGCGGGTGGACCCGAGGATCGTGGGCGTCTTCGAGCAGGGATCCATCCCCGGCGACCCCGACGCCCCAGAGATCCCGGCGTGGTGCGCGATGCTCGACGCCGTCTTGCACCGGGCGACCGGGCTCGAGGTCTTCAACGTGCGGTCCGAGAACGTGGCGAAGCCCCGCCGGTCCGACTTCTGGCGCAAGCGGTGAGCGCCGCTGGCCGCGACGGCGGGCCAGGCGTCGACTCCGGACTGTTCGACGAGCTGTTCCCCCTCGATCCCGCGCCCGCCGGGCGACGCCGGCGTCCAACCCGCATTCAGGCTGCATCGCCGTCGGGCGCGCCACCGGCGAGCACGGCGACACCAGAGACCCGCCCGGCCGGCGGGGCCCGCCCGGGTTGGCCTCGTTCGACTTCGCGCAGCGCCCCCGGGCGCCCAGGCTGCCACGGCACCCCCGGGCGCTCGAGCTGGCACAGGGCGGCCGTCGTCGGGCTCGCCTGTGCGGTGCTTGCGCTCGTCGTCCGCCTCGTGCTCGTCCACGTGCTCCCTGCCGACGTGCACCGTCTCTCGGACGCAGAGCTCGGCCTCGGAGCGCTCGGCGCCGC
>DAHVLW010000068.1:0-3844 GCA_027320205.1 Acidimicrobiaceae bacterium | reverse complement strand
AGGTGCTCGTGACGACGGCGATCTGCGCCGCCGGCGCCGCCGTCTTCGCCGCGGCGCGCCGCCCGCGGCTCGTCGCCGGACGCCTCTCCCGCGCCGCCGCCGGCGTCGCCTGGGCGCTCGTGGTCTTCGTGCCGCTCGTCGCCTACCCGGCGTGGTACTTCCTCAAAGGCCCCGAGCACGTCGTCGGGCCCCCGCAGCCGGCTGCCGCCCTCGCCCCCTATCGCGCCGACCTCCTCGGGCCGATCGTCCCGACGATCGAGCAGCGGCTCGCCCCGGCGCACCTCGCCGCCATCGGGAGCAGCTACGCGGCAGGCAACTACGGGGAAGACGGCATCTACCTCGGCATCCCCCTCCTGCTCCTCGTCCTCGCCGTCCTGTGGTTCCGCCGGCGCGACCAGCTCGTCACCCTCGCCGGCTTCCTCGCCCTCTTCGCCTTCGTCCTCGCGCTCGGCTCGCCGCTCAGCATCGGCAACCACGCGACCTCGATCCCGCTCCCCTTCGCCCTGTTCCGCAAGGTGTCGCTGCTCGCCGGCATCCTCGCCTCGCGCTTCTCGCTCTACGTCGACCTCGCCGTGGCCCTCCTGCTCGCCCTCGGCCTCGACGCCTTCCTCCGTCCCACGCCCCGGGCCGCCGGCGAGGGCGCCGGCTCTGCTCGCCGCCGGCACTCGCCGCGCCGGCGCGCCGCGCCAGAGCCGGCCGCCGGGGGGACCTCGCGGAGCGAGCCACGCCGCCTCTCGCGGCTCCCGTGGCGCGCTCCTCCGGCGCTCCTCACCACTTGCGTCGCCGCGGTCGCCCTGCTCCCCCTCGTGCCGAGCTTCCCGTACTCCTCGCAGGTGGCGGAGATCCCCCCGTACTTCACCTCGGCACAGGTGCGCGACATCCCCTCCGGCAGCGTCGTGCTCACCTACCCCTACGACGCCCCTCCCTGGAACAACGCAATGCTCTGGCAGGCGGCCTCCGGGATGCGGTTCCGGATCGTCGGGGGCGAGGCGACGAGGCCCACGAGGGCAGGCCACCGCGGCACGAGCGCCATCTACCCCTTGACGCCTCGCCTCGTCTACGACCTCTTCGTCTCGGCTCGGGCGGGGAGGGATGCGGCGTCACCGCCGCCGCCGCTCGATCCTGCGACCGTGTCGGCGATCCGCTGGTTCATGACCCGCTGGCACATCGGCACGATCGTGCTCGACCTGGCGATCGGCTACGCGACCCCTGTCGCCGTGAGCGAGCTGACCGCTGCCCTCGGACCGCCGGTCCGGACGGGCGGGGTCGACGTCTGGTACCACGCCGACCGGCGGGCGCAGCGCGGGTAGCGTTCGCGCACCATGGCGGGACCGAACGGGTGCCTCGGCGCGCGTCGGGGCGTCGAGGTCGCGCGATGACGCCGGCAGGGCGCTCAGGCGAGCTCGAGGCGCTCGCCGCGCTCGAGCGGCTGCTCCCGGCGGCCCCTCCGGGCGAGACGTGGATCGGCGACGACGCCGCCGTGCTCAGGCCGCCTTCCGGGCGCCTGCTCCTCGCGAGCGACTGCCTCGTCGAGGGCGTCCACTTCGACCTCGCCCTGTCGAGCCTCGCCGACGTCGGGTGGAAGGCGCTCGCGGTGAACCTGAGCGACGTCGCCGCCATGGGCGGCGCGCCGAGCGCCGCCGTCGTCGCGGTGGCCGGCGCCAGTCTCGACGAGCTCGAGCAGCTCTACGCCGGCATGGTCGAGGCGGCCGAGCGCTACGGCTGCCCGGTCGTCGGCGGCGACCTCTCCTCGGGGAGCGAGCTCGTCCTCTCGGCTGCCGTCCTCGGGCATGTCCCCGCTGGCCAGGCGGTCCTCCGGTCGGGCGCGCGGCCGGGGGACGCGCTCTTCGTGACCGGACCGCTCGGCCGCTCGGCCGCGGGCCTGCGCGCCCTTCGCGAAGGCAGCGCCGGCGGCGAGCTGGCGCGCGCCCACCGCCGGCCCGAGCCGCGCTGCGAAGAAGGGCGAGCGGCTCGAGCCGCCGGCGCACGGGCGATGATCGATGTCTCCGACGGCCTCGCGATCGACCTCGACCGCCTTGCGCTCGCCTCGGGCGTCGGCGTCGTGCTGGACGAGGTGCCCGTCGCAGCGGGCGCGACGCTCGCCGACGCGCTCTCGGGGGGCGAGGACTTCGAGCTCGTCTTCGCTGCTCCGGACGTTGCGACCGTCAGGCGAGCGTTCGCCGAGGCCGGCCTCACGTCGCCGACGCAGATCGGCAGCTGCAGCGCCGACAGCGCCGAGCGCCTCCTTGCGGGTTCGCCCCTCGCCGCCGAGGGATACCTGCACCGGCTCGGCTGAGTCCGAGCGCGGTCGCTACTCCGCGGGCGGAGACCAGGGGACGCGCACGGCCTTCACGACCTTGCCCGCTCGGATGCAGGAGGTGCAGACGTAGAGCCGCTGCGGCGTCCCGCCGACGAGCGCGCGCACGCGCTGGATGTTCGGGTCCCACCGGCGCTTGGTCCGGCGGTGGGAGTGCGACACGCTCATGCCGAAGCCCGGACGCTTCCCGCAGACCTCGCACACCGCTGCCATGTCGCTGAGTACCTCGCTCGTGCGGCCTTGCCGGCGCATCCGGCGGTCCGTGCCGCTCCCGACCGCGCGAAAGCGCGCGGCGTGCCCGGCTTGCGAGCGACGAGGTTACCATCCTGCGCCATGGACCGGCACGCCGGGGGCAAGGTCCCTGCGCTCGACGCCGGTGGTCTTGCCGGCGCCATGGCCGCCGCGCGGGACCTCCTGCGCCGCCACCAGGCCGTGATCAACCGGTTGAACGTCTACCCGGTCCCCGATGGCGACACCGGGACGAACATGCTGCTCACCCTCGACGCCGTCGTCACCGAGCTCGCCGGGCTTCCCGAGCCGGTCGGGCTCGTCGAGGTGTGCGGCGCGATCGCCCACGGCTCGCTGATGGGGGCGAGGGGCAACTCCGGAGTGATCCTCTGCCAGGTCCTTCGCGCGATGGCGCGGGCGTTCGAGCAGTCGGCGCCGGGCGTGGTCGATGCGACGGCGCTGGCGACCGGACTTGGCGCCGGCGCGTCGGCGGCGCGCCAGGCCGTGATGCGGCCGGTCGAGGGGACGATGCTCTCGGTTGCCGACGCCGCCGCGGCCGCGGCCGCCGAGGCCGCCGCACGGCGTCCCGAGCTCGACGCGGTGCTGGAGGCTGCCCGCTCGGCAGCGGTGGAGGCGCTGTGGCGCACGCCGGAGCAGCTGGCAGTGCTCGCCGCCGCCGGAGTCGTCGATGCCGGCGGTGCGGGGCTGGTCCTGCTGTTCGACGCGCTGGCTGCCGCCGTCGCCGGCACGCCGGCCGACGGCGAGCTCGACCTACCTCCGCAGGTCCTCGAGCTGGTCCGCTCAGCCGGCGCGGCTCCCCCGGCGCCGAGCGGGATGGCGGCGGGCACCGAGGCGCCGAGAAGCGAGCGCTACGAGGTGATGTTCCTGCTCGATGCCTCCGACGATGCCATACCTGCGCTCAAGCAGGTCTGGGGCGGCATCGGTGACTCCGTCGTCGTCGTCGGCGGCGAGGGCACGTGGAGCTGCCACATCCACACTGACGACGTGGGCGCTGCGATCGAGGCGGGACTCGACGCGGGGCGGCCGCGGGGCATCAGGGTGACGGACCTGGCCGAGCAGGTCGAGGAGGAGGTCTGGGTCCGCCAGGCCGGGCGCACGGCGGCCGAGCTGCCCGTTGCCGGGCCGCCGCCGGCGACCTCGGTCGTCGCAGTCGCCACAGGAGAGGGCGTGTCGAGGATCTTCCGCTCGCTCGGCGTCGAGGTCGTCGTCGCCGGGGGCCAGACGATGAACCCGTCCACGGCCGAGATCCTCGCCGCGCTCGAACAGGCGCGCGGCGAG
>DAHVLW010000065.1:0-6939 GCA_027320205.1 Acidimicrobiaceae bacterium | reverse complement strand
CGGTCAACCAGCTCTCCGTGTCTCGCAGCGACGTCGCCGCGCTCGCCCGCCGCGCCCGCGCCTCGACCATCGCCGAGCGCTCGCGGATGCCCGGATGCGACGCCCGCCGGGCAGAGCTCCTGCCGGCCGGGATCGCCGTCCTCGAGGGCCTCATGGAGGTGACCGGGCTCGCGGAGCTCACCGTGAGCGAATGGGCGCTTCGAGAAGGGATCGTTCTCGACGCGATCGGCGGCCACGACCCGGCCGAGCTCTCGGGCGACCCCCGCGCTCTTCGCCGGTCGTCCGTGCTCGCCCTGTGCCGGAGGTCGAGCTGGCGGCAGCGTCACGCCCGCAAGGTCGCCGCCCTCGCCATCGAGCTCTTCGACGCGACCCTGGAGCTCCACGGGCTCGGTCCCGACAGCCGGGAGCTGCTCGAGCTCGGCGCCCTCCTCCACGACATCGGCGAGCACGTCAGCCGGGCCGGGCACGACCGGCACACCGCCTATCTCGTCGAGAACGGCGGGCTGCGCGGGTTCTCGCCCGCTGAGGTGGCGAAGCTCTCCGTGCTGGGTCGCTACCACGTCCGCGGGACGCCGAAGGCGGGCTTCGAGCCGTTCGGGATGCTCGGCACCGAGGACCGCGCCGAGGTGACTGCGCTCGTCGCGGTCCTCAGGCTCGCAGATGCGCTCGACTCGGCACACTCCTCCCTCGTCGAGCGGGTGGACGTCGTCCTTGGCGACGGCGCGGGGTCGGAGAGCGAGGGGCGCCGGGTCGAGCTCGTCGTAGAGGCCCACGGTGACGGCGAGCTCGAGCTCTGGAACATTCGGCGGAAGAAGGAGCTGTTCGAGCGGACCTTCGCCTGCACCGTGACGGAACGTCTGGTCGAGCTCGCCCGTCTTCCCTACGATCCGGACCGCGGTGGGTCGGCTCTCGCCTGAGGCCCACCCGGAGCCGCGGTGGCCACCGGCACCGGCAAGGTCTCCTCTGTGCGGGCTGCTTCCGAGGCCATCCGCCCGAGCGCCCTCCGTCGGGCGGCGAGGCTCGAGCCGCGGGGGGCGCGCAGGCTGACGTAGGCGCCAGCCCCGACCGGGATCGGCAGCCAGAAGTTGAACAGGCGCCACGCGAGGACGGCCAGCGTCGCCGGCGAGCGAGTGACGCCGAAGCTCACGAGCAGCGCCGGCGCCGCAGCGTCGATGGTCCCGAGGCCGCCAGGCGTGATCGGCAGGGCGCCGAGGACGTTGGCGATCCCGTAAGCGGCGAACAGCTCGATCGGATCGACGTAGATGCCGAAGGCGGCGACCATGGACCACAGCGAGGCGGCGTCGAGGAGCCAGTTGAGCGCGGCCCAGCCGACGGCGCGACGCACCAGCTCCCTGTCGGCGGCAAGCTCGCGCAGCGAGGTCCCGAGCTGGCGCACGAGGCGCTCGAGGCGGTCGGGCTGGAGACGCGGGACGCGCTCGGCGAAGGCGCGCACGAACCGGACGGCGCCGGCCTCGCCATGGGTGAGCGACCAGGCGAGGGCGCCGACGGCGAGGAGGGCGAGCATGCCGACCAGTGCGACGACGACGTAGATCGGGTGGAACCCGGCGATCGGGATCGACACGACGAGCGCGCACCAGAGCATGACGTTGAGCACCACGGCCGAACCGATTCCCTGGGTCGCCATGGCGACCCCGGCGTCGGCGCCCGGCACCCCGTTCGTCGTGAGGAGCCGGTAGCCGAGCCCGGCGCTCGGCGCGCTCCCGCCGGGGAGCACGTGGCTGACCGCGAGTCCGGCGAGGTCGATCCGGAGGATCTTCCAGAGCCCGGGCCGGCCGCCGGGCAGCAGCGCCCGAGACAGCAGCGCGTAGCAGAGGAGCGAGCCCGCCTCCAGGGCGAACCCCGCGATGACCCACCCGACGCGAATGTGGGTGAGGAGGGAGAGGTGCCGGCTCGCCCCCACGAGCTCGGGGACGACGAGGTACTCGAGCAGGAGCAGGACGACGAAGATGACAAAGCTGTGGCGCAGCGGCGCCGGGATCATCGAGCGCAGGCTGCGGCGCTTCGTCACCCGATCATGCTTGCACGCGCCCGTGGCCACCCGAGGCGGGAGGTGCGGGCGCGCCATGTAGTCTCCCCCGGATGCGTGTCCTGGTCGTCCTTCCGACCTACAACGAGAGTGCGACGATCGGCCGGATGCTGCGCCGGGTGCGCGAGTGCCTCCCGGCTGCCGACATCCTCGTCGTCGACGACTCCTCGCCGGACGGGACGGCGAAGCTCGCGCTCGAGGTCGCCGACAAGCTCGGCCGCATCGAGCTGCTGAGCCGCGAGGCGAAGGAGGGCCTCGGCCCCGCCTACCGCGCCGGGTTCGCCTGGGGCCTGGGCCGCGGTTACGAGGCGTTCGTCGAGATGGACTCCGACTTCTCCCACGACCCGGCGGACCTCCCGAGGCTCCTCGCCCCCCTCGGGCAGGGCTTCGAGGTCGCGATCGGCTCGCGCTACGTCCCGGGCGGCTCGGCGCCGGACTGGACGCTGTCCCGCCGGCTGCTCTCGCGCTGGGGCAACCTCTACGCCGACCTCGCGCTCGCCCTCGGCGTGAAGGACTCGACGGCGGGGTTCAGGGTCTACGCGGCGAGCGTGCTCGAGCGAGTGGACCTCGGCTCGGTCCGAGCGGACGGCTACGGCTTCCAGATCGAGATGACCTACCGCGCTCGCCGTGCAGGCGCCAGGATCGCGGAGGTTCCGATCCGCTTCGTCGATCGCGTCGAGGGCACTTCGAAGATGTCGAGCCGGACGGTGACCGAGGCGCTCTGGCTCGTCTCCCTCTACGGCGCGCGGCGCCTGGTCGAGCGGCGGAGGGTCAGGGCCGGACGGCGGCGGCGAGCATCGCCTGCAGCTTGAGCTGGGTCTCGGCGAGCTCCGCGGACGGATCGGAGCCGGCGACGAGCCCCACGCCTGCGAAGAGCCTCGCGCTGCGGCCCTCGACGAGGGCGCTGCGGATCCCGATCCACCACTCGCCGTCCCCGTCGGCGTCGACGAAGCCCACCGGCCCGGCGTAGCGGCCGCGGTCGAGCTCCTCCGACTTGCGCAGGTAGTCCAGAGCCTCGTCGCGCGGCCATCCCCCGACCGCCGGGGTCGGGTGGAGGGCGGCCGCGAGCTCGAGGGCGCTCGGCGCGCCGGCGGCGGCGAGCGACCCACGCACCTGGGTGGCCAGGTGTGCGACGTTGCGCAGGCCGAGCAGGCGCGGGGCCTCCGGCGCGTCAAGCGCGGCGCACAACGGCCCGAGACCGGCGAGGATCGCCTCGACGACGACGCGGTGCTCGGCTCGCTCCTTCTCCGACGCGAGCAGCATCGCGGCGAGGTGGCGGTCCTCGTCGGGGTCGCCGCTCCGGGCGACCGTGCCGGCGAGGGGCTGGGAGACGACCTCGAGGCCACGCCGGCGCACGAGCAGCTCCGGGCTCGCGCCGACGAAGCCGTCCACGGCGAAGGCGCAGCAGGACGGGTGCAGCGCCCGAAGCCGCTCGAGCAGGTGCTCCTGGCGAAACGGCCTGTTGGCGGTGGCGAGGACCTCTCGCGCCATCACGACCTTGTCCAGCCGGCCCGACCGGACCACCTCGATGGCCTGCTTGACGCGGCGGCGGAAGTCCTCGTGCGACCTGACGGAGCTGAGCTCGAAGCGGTCGGGCGCCTCCGCAGGGCGGCGCCGCGGCGGCTCGCCGACGAAGGGGAACGACCGCATCGCGACCTCAAGGTCGTCGCGGCCACCGACGGCGACGACCCTCCGCCCGTCGCCGTCGGCGATCACGGCGAAGCGAGGGACGACGAGCTCGGACCAGTCGTCGGGGTCGAAGGCGAGGGCGCCCAGAGCGATCGGCCCGGGGCGGACCGGCCCCGGCGCGCCTGTGGCTGCGGTGCCGTCGAGCGGCCGGATCGCCCGGAGCCGCCCGGCGACCTCGCCCACGGCCTTCGCGTCGGCCGTGCCGAGCGGCAGCGTGATGCGCGCCGCCTCCCCCCAGGTGTACAGCGACCTGCCGTCGCGCTCGATGACGCGCCCGCCGGCGTAGGCAAGGACGCGGGCCGCCTCGACGGTTTGCTCGTCGACGCGCTCGACTCGGAAGCAGAGCTCGTCGGCACGCCGCGGGCCGGCGGGCTCGCTCGAGCGGGTTGCGCCGGCGCCAGCCTGACGTGGCGCGCCGGCGTCCGAGCCGGGGGCGCTCACCCGCGCCGCGCGGAGGCCGTCGCCCGCCGCTCGGGGAGCGACCTCCCTCCGACGCGTGTCGCCGTGACGACCTGGGTGACGCCGCCGCTGAGCGGCCGGTGCGCGACGTCCCGGAAGCCGGCGCGGGCGACGAGGTCGAGCAGCTCGGCGCGGGGGGGGAGGTAGGCCACCGACCGTGGAAGGTAGTCGTAGGCCGCCCGTTCCGACAGCGCCGCTCCGAGAAGGGGGACGACGCCGTGCATCCAGATCCGGTGCGCCGCGCCGAGCAGGGAGGAGGTCGGGGTGTCGACCTCGAGGAGGGCGATGCGTCCTCCGGGGCGCAGCACCCGCCCGCACTCCGCGAGCACGCCGGCGAGGTCGGCGAGGTTGCGGAGGGCGAAGCCGCTCACGACGCCGTCGAGGGTGCCCGGTGCGAACGGGAGCGCCCCGGCGTCGGCCTGCACGAGCGCAGCTTCGCCGGCGCGCGCCGCGACGAGCATGCCGGCGGACGAGTCGATCCCGACGGCCCGGTGACCCGCGCCCGCGAGCTCGCGGGCAAGGTCTGCGGTGCCGCAGGCAAGGTCGAGGACCGACGAGCCGGGGGCGAGGCGGAGCAACCCGATCGCTCGCCGCCGCCAGCCCCGGTCGAGCCCGAGGGTCATGAGCCGGTTGAGGAGGTCGTAGCGCGGTGCGATGGCGTCGAACATGCGCCGGACCATCGCGGCCTTCGCGGCGCCGGTCGGCAGCGTCGCCCCGCGCCCTACTGCCTCGAGAAGGGTCGCGCCGTCGCCCTCGGAACCCGGGCCGGTGTCGCTCAGCGGAACCAGGTCTTGAAGTACGACCGGCTCTGGGGGTGGAGCAGCAGCGCGACGAGGGCGATCTCGAACAGGAGCGACAGGATGCCCCCCGCGAAGAGGCCGGAGGCGATCAGCATGGCGAGCGGGACGACCGCCGCCACGACGGCGAGGTAGTAGCCCCAGCGCCGCTCGTTGGCGACCCCGTAGCCGCCCGCCACGTCGGCCGCCACGAGGACCAGCCCGAGCCGACCGATGCCGCCGGCGATGAGGCCGAACAAGAGGCCGAACAGGGCGTTCCAGTACAGGAGCGCGACCGCGAACTGGAGCGTCTGCGGCTGGTGCGAGGGAAACCAGCGCCGCTCGGTGAGGCTCGTGCGTGCCACGCACCCATTCTGTCAGCTCCGCGCCCCGGCTGAGGCGCGCGCCGCGAGCTGTCCGCAGGCGGCGTCGATCGACCGGCCCCGGGTCCGGCGCACCGTGACGTTGACGCCGGCGCCGGCGAGACGGTCGCCGAAGGCGCGCACTCCCTGCGCCGAGGTCCCTCGGGCGTGGTAGCCGGGTGTCGGGTTGAGCGGGATCAGGTTGACGTGTGCCCTGAGCCGCCGCGCGATCGCGGCGAGCTCGTCGGCGTCGCTCGACCGGTCGTTCACGCCGTCGATCAGCGCCCACTCGAGCGAGATCCGCCGATGAGTCGCTGCGAGGTACTCCTCGCACGCCTCGACCAGCACGCCGATCGGGTACCTGCGGTTCAGGGGCACGAGCCGGTCGCGCAGGGGATCGTTGGCCGCGTGCAGCGAGACGGCGAGGTTGAGCTGGAGCGGCTCCCGGGCAAGCCGGCGGATCCCCGGGACGACTCCCACGGTCGAGACGGTCAGGCGGCGCGCGCCGATCCCGACGTCCCGCACCACCCGCCGGAGGGCATCGAGGACGTTGTCGTAGTTGGCGAGCGGCTCTCCCATGCCCATCACGACGACGTGGTCGAGCCGCCGCCCCCGCTCGCGCGCCGCACGGGCGGCGCGGACGACCTGCTCGAGGATCTCGCCGACGCCGAGATGGCGCCGGAAGCCGGCCTGCCCCGTGGCGCAGAAGGCACAGGCCATCGCGCAACCCGCCTGCGAGGAGACGCACGCCGTCGAGCGCCGCGGGTGGTGCATGAGGACCGTCTCGACCTCCGCCGCGCCCGCGCAGCGGAACAGCCACTTCACCGTGTCACCGCTGTCGGCGACCGACTCGGCCTCGAGCTCGAGCGCCGGGGAGAGCGATGGTTCGCCGGCGAGGCGCTCTCGCAGCTCCCGCGGCAGCCCCCTCGCGCGCGCCGGCTCCTCGAAGCGGCGGTAGAGCGACTCCCAGAGCTGGTCGACGCGGTAGCCCGCCGCGCTGCCGAGGAGCCGTTCGAAGTCGGCGCGCGTGAGGTCATAGCGGCTCACGGGCGGGCGGCGGCGTGCGGCGGCCGTCGCCCGGGCGATGCTCACCGGCTCGAGTGTCGCGGGCTCCGGCGTCACCCGGTCGAGCTTTCGGGTCCGGCGGCGACGTCGCCTACGTAGGCCTGGTCGGCGTGGTCGACGGCGAAGCCGGTCGCACGGTAGAGACGGACCGCGCCGGCGTTGTCGGCATCGACGTAGAGCGTGACGAGCGCGAGGCCGAGCTTCTCGAGGTGATCGAGGCCGGCGAGAAGGACCGCCTGCCCGAGGCCGCGGCCCTGCAGCGACGGATCTACGCCGACGACGTAGACCTCGCCGAAGGGCGGCTCGGCCTCGTGGACCTTCGTCCAGCAGAAGGCGTCGACGCCGGCGTCCCCCTCGTGGAGCAGGAAGCCGGCCGGGTCGAACCACGGCTGGCGCTCACGGTCGGTGAGCGTGTGCGCCTCCCAGGTGCCCTGCTCCGGGTGGCTCGAGAAGACGCGTGCGTTCAGGTCGAGCCACACTTCCTCGTCGTGCCCGACCCGGAACGCCCGAACGCCGGCACGCGGGATGCGCCGCAGGTCGG
>DAHVLW010000061.1:0-7616 GCA_027320205.1 Acidimicrobiaceae bacterium | reverse complement strand
CGTCGCCGCTCTCGCGGTGCGCCGGCTCGAAGCGGAGGCGGGGATAGGCGCCGTAGGGGCGGGAACGGCGGACGTCCTCCTCGAGCGCCGAGCCTCGCCCGAGGGGCCCGAGCGCGCCGTGCACGGCGACGAGGGCCGGCGAGAGGACCCCGGTGGTGCGGAGACGGTCGAGGAACGACGGCGTCTCGAGGAGCAGGTGCATGTCGGAGCGGAGCGGGCCGCGGATCGCGTCGAGCTCACGGCGAAGCTCCGCCGGCGGGAGCAGCGGGCCGTGGCGCGTCCCGCCGGGCACGACGACCCCGCGCCCGAAGCGGTGGCCGCAGAGTCGGGATCGCAGCCTGAGCACGCGCTCCTTGTGGAGCGAGAAGCGGGCATAGGCGACCGCTTGGCCGGCGGCTTCGGTGTGGCGGAGGGTCGAGTCGAGGTGGTTGGCGATCCGCTCGAGCTCGGCGTGGACGGCACGAAGAAGCTCTGCCTGACCCGGCACGGCGGTGCCGGAGAGGCGCTCGGCGGCCCCGCAGTAGGCGAGGGCGTGCGCGACCGACGCGACGCCCTCGACCCGCTCGGCGAGGAGCACCCCGTCGGCGACGGAGAGGCCGTCGAAGCACCGCTCCACGCCGCGGTGCTTGTGGTAGATCCGGGTTCGCACGTGGGGGATGTCCTCGCCGGGCGACTCGAGGAGGTACTCGACCGCCTCGAACACGCCCGATCGCACCGGGCCGTAGGGGATGGTGAAGACGCCCTCGCCGAGCACGTGGGCCGGCAGGGGATCCTCCAGCGGCTCGAGCGGCCCCAGCTGACCCGGATGCCCCGGCGGCCCCGACGGACGCGGCAGCCCCGGCGCCTCGACCGCCCGGATGCCGCCTGGGTCGTGCGACGGACGGGTGCCGGGCGACGGACGCGGCAAGCCGGGCGCAAGGGGGAGGACGAGCGGGTCGAGGCGCGGGTGGCCCGCGGGGACGATGCCGTAAAGGTCGTGGATCTCCCGCTCGTACCAGTAGGCGGCGGGGACAAGTGGCGTGAGCGACGGGTACGACGGCTCGCCGCCGCCGCCGCCGCCGCCGCCGCTGCTGCTGCTGCTGCTGCCGCCGCCGCTGCTGCTGCTATTGCCGGCCCCGGCCCCGGCCCCGGCCCCGGCCCCGGCGGCGCCGGTCCGGTCCTCCCCGCTTTCTGGCTCGCCCTCGACGAGCGCCTCGACCGTCACGAGCTCGCCGCGGCGCGCGACGACCGCGACGAGGCGGGTGGCCGAGCCGGCGGGCACGGCGACGAGGCCCGCCAGGCGCCCCCGATCCCCGCTCGGCACGCCGACGTCCGAACCCGAGGGGGCGATCTCGGCCGCGGTCGCCGCGGCGAGCTCGCCGGCGGGGACCTCACGGCTCGCGGCCGCGCCGGGCACCGTGGACCCGCTCATCGGGCGCTGCCGATCTGGTCGGCCGCCCGGTGCAACAGCTCCGACAGCTGGCCGGGCACGTGCACGCCGAGCACGGCGAGGGCGAGGAGGCCGGCAGCCATGGCGACGACGATCAACCAGCTGGGCTCGCCCCTGGTGAGGTCCGTGCCGACACCTGCCGGCGGCGAGAGCGCGGCGACGGCTCCCGCCGCGACGTCGCCCCTGGCTGCCGCGGCGACGGATGCCGCGGAGGGGTCGCCCCCGGCCGCGTGGGCGTGGGGTTCCGGCGCCGGCGTGAGCATCGTGCGCGTCGCGGCCCAGGACAGGCCGAGGAAGGCGAGCGTCACGAGCACGACGAGGATCGCGACGACGGCGTCGGCAGGGTCGGAGAGGCCGCCGGTCACGATGAGGAACTCGCTGCGGAAGATCCCGAATGGCGGAGCGGCCGAGAGCGCCAGCACCGCGGCGACGAACATCGGCCCGCTGACAGGCAGGAGCCCGGCTCCGCCACGGATCCGCGCCATGTCCTTGGTCTTGAACTTGCGCACGATGCTCCCCGCGCCGCAGAAGGCGGTGCCCTTCGCGGCGGCGTGCGCGAGCACGTGGAGCAGCACGCCGACGATGGCGATCCTGGCGCCGAAGCTCATGCCGATGGCGAGGATCCCCATGTGCTCGACGCTCGAGTAGGCAAGCAGGCGCTTCAGGTCGCGCTGGCTGAGCAGGTACAGCGCAGCGAGGGCGAGCGACGCGAGCCCGAACACGAGCAGCACGGTGCGGGCGAACTGCGTCCCGGCACTTCGCTCGGTCACCTCGAAGTAGCGCAGGATCGCGTAGAAAGAGAGCGCGAGCAGCGACGCCGAGAGCAGTGACGACACGGGCGTCGGCGCCTCGGAGTGGGCGTCGGGGAGCCACGTGTGCACCGGGACGAGTCCCATCTTGGTCCCGTAGCCGAGCACGGCGAGCACGTAGGCGAGGCGGACCGCTCCCGGGTCGAATCGGTCCGCCGCCGGGCTGAGGAGCTTCGCGTACGTGAGGTCGTAGGAGGGACCGAAGACGCGTGAACCGGCGTAGTACAGGATCGTCGTCGCGAGCAGCGCGAGCCCGAGCCCGAGCGACGCGAGCAGCACGTACTTCCATGCAGCCTCGGCGGCTCGGTCCGTGCTCTCGATCGCGACGAGCAGGACGGAGACGACGGTCGTCACCTCGATGGCGACCCAGAGGAGCGCGAGCCCGTTGACGATCGGCGCGACGGCCATCGCCCAGCAGAAGAGGTTGGTCCCCGCGTAGAAGCGCCGCCCGTAGCGCCTCCTCTCGCCGGAGCTCCCGTCGTGGAGGTAGCCAGCGGCGAAGACGGCCGTCGTCGCGTAGAGGAAGGTCGTCGGCACGAGGAAGACGACGGACAGCGAGTCGGCCCGGAGGAGCGACCCCGCGGCGGCGACGTGTCCGGACGCCGCGCCGGGGACGAGGGCGAGCGACAGCACGAAAGCGGCGGTTCCGGAGGCCACGGTGAGGGCCTTGGATGCGGCGACGGGCGCCCGCCAGGAGACCAGGGCGACGGCGAGCGGGAAGACGGCCAGGGCGACGAGGGCGGCGCTCATGTCAACCCCGGAGCCTGTCGAGGTCCTCGGTCGACAACGTGCTCGCCCGACCGTGGTGCACGCGCATCACGAGGCCGAAGACGACGACGGCGACGAGGAGGTCGAAGAGGAACGCGATCTCGAAGATGATGGGCAGCCGGGACGCGACGACGAGGCTTGCCACCGACACGCCGTTCTCCAGCGAGAAGAACCCGACGGCCTGCGACACGACGTCTGAGCGCAGCACGATGAGGACGAAGGAGACGAGCACGACGGCGACCGCGACGGCGAGCCCGGCGACCGGCAGCACCGTCGAGCGGAGGTGGACGGCACCGACCGTGAACAGCCCGGCGGCCGAGACGGCGAGGCCGATCAAGGTCATCGTCGCGGTCGAATGGGCGGTGCTGCCGGCGATGTCCACCTCGGCGCGATCGAGCATGCGCAGGACGATGGCGGGGACGACGACGACCTTCAAGACGAAGGAGAGGCCGGCGAGCGCGTAGAGGTCGCCGATGTGGTGCGTCGCGGCGACGACCGCCGAGAGGACGACGACGGCGAGCGACTGGAAGGCGTAGAGGCGGATCTGGGAGCGGACCATCGGGGCGCGCAGCATCGCGAACGCGCTCAGCAGGACGAGGACGGCGACCACGTCGGCGAGCCCGCCGTAGAGCGACGGCGGGCTTGCCGGGATCGCTCCGGCCGCGAGGAGCCCGGCTGCCCGTGACGAGACGGCCATCAGGCGCCTCCGAGGTAGAAGACGAGCACTGCGAGGATGGCGAGGAGGAAGCCCGCCGCGAGCAGCTCCGTGATCTTGAACAGGCGCAGCTTGGAGAAGGAGTTGTCGACGACGGCGAAGATGCAGCCGACGACGAGCGCCTTGCCGATCAGGGCTGGGATCGCGAGCAGCACCGGCCCGACCCGCCGGCTCCCGGCGAGCCCCCAGGGGGCCACGAAGACGTCGATGAGGATCGTGTACAGGACGAGCTGCTTCATCGCGGATCCCCACTTGAGGAGGGCGAAAGGCGCGCCGGAGTGCTCGAGCGTGCGGGCTTCGTCGATCATGCCGAGCTCGAGCGTCCCCGAGTGCGTCTCGACGGGGATGCGGCCGGTGTCGGCGAGCACGACGAGGAAGAAGGCGACGGCCGCGAGCACGTGCGCCGGGCGCACGACCTCGCTTGCCGAGGCGCGGACCGTCGCGGCGAGCGCATAGGGGAGGTCGGTCGCGGTGAGGATCCCGACCGCGAAGACGACGAAGAGCACCGTCGGCTCGACGAGGGCGCCGAAGGTCATCGCCCGGCTGCTGCCGAGCTGCGCGTAAGGGGCTCCGGTCTCTGCTGCGGCGAGGGCGACCGCGAAGCCGGCGAGGCCGAGGATGAACCCGCCGCCAAGAATGTCCCCCATGTAGCCGAGCGGGAGCCCGAAGGTCGTGAGGACGGGGATGAGGAGCGGCACGATCAGGTAGCAGCCGAAGGCGACGACGGGTGCCGCGAGGAAGACGAAGCCCGCCCCGTCCGGGACGAGGGTCTCCTTGCGGAACAGCTTGGCGAGGTCGTAGTACGGCTGGAGGATGCGCGGGCCGCGCCGTCCCTGGAGGCGTGCCTCGACGTGGGCGACGGCACCGCTGACGAACGGCGCGCCGAAGAGGATCGTCGCGTCCTGGAGCGCCTGGACGACCCCGGGCGCCAGCTCGACCTGACCCAACACGACCTCCGCGCGCCTCGGTAGCTGCGCAGAGGCCATCAGCCCCGGGCAGGGGCGGTTCGGGTTGCGTGACCCTCCGGAGCCTCATCCGGTGCTCTGGCGCCGATGATAGCGGGCCAGGGCCTACGGGCTCACATTCCCTTCGACGCCGGGCGCCCTGGCGGGCGCTGCGCGACGGCGCCGGAGCGGGCTCTCCGCTATGCGAAGCCGCCGATGCGGGCGTAGACGTCGGGACCGAAGCTCGTCGACAGCGGCGGCCCCTCGACGAGCTTGTAGCTGCGAGCACCGTCGGACTGGCGCTCGGCGCGCAGGAACAGTGCCGGCAGGGGGCCGCTCTCGTGGAGGCCGCGCGCGAACGTGTACAGGTGCGTGACGAAGAGCACCTTCACGCCCGCCTCGAGCAGCGCGGTCGAGATCTGGCGGGCGAGCTCGGACCCCTCGCGCTCGTTCGTCGCCGCGAACGACTCGTTGAAGAGAACCATCGAGCGGTCGCTCAGCTCCTTGGAGATCGCCTCCATCCGGGCCAGCTCCTCGTCGAGCTTGCCGCTCCGCATGGCGGCGTCCTCCTCCCGGATGAAATGAGTGAACACCCGGTCCCGCACGTCGGCTGCGAACGACTCGGCGCAGACGAACATCCCGCATTGCAGCATCAGCTGGGCGAGGCCCAGGCTGCGGAGCAGCGTCGACTTCCCGCCGGAGCTCGCGCCGGTGATCACGACGAGCGGCTTGCCGTCTGCGGCGACGTCGTTGCCGACGACGCGATCGCTGGATCGCAGCGTCAGGCACACGTCGTAGACCGCCCGCGCCGAGAGCACCGGCATCCCGGTCTGCAGCGGATCCGGCACGCACACCGGCCCACCCTTCGCGACGAGGCGCTCCCGGAGGTTCAGGCAGCCGACGTAGAAGCCGAGCTCGCGGCAGAGCATCGTGAAGAACTCGACGATGTGGTCGACCGACTGGGCGAGGGCGCCGCCGACGAGGTCGATGCCGCGGTCGGCGAGCTCCGAGAGCGCGCGGGCGCCCGCCTCGTCCCGGTCGGCGATCGTGAAGGAGCACGAGGGGCGCCCCCCGCCGAGGCCGATGCGCTCCCGGAGACCTCGGCGGATCGCCAGCGGCGAGCGAAGCACGTAGTGTACGCCCTTGTTCCCCGGGCCGAGCCCGGCGCTGACGAGCACCCCGTCGCGGAAGCGGAGCCGGGAGAGATGCTCCTCGATCGTGTGGAAGTACTCGTCGGTGAGCTCGGCGGAGAGCATCGCGAACACCCTCGTGAAGCCCGGGGAGCGGAACCTCGTGGCGTTGGCATCGGCGAGGGCGCGCAGCTCTTTCAGCCGGGCGACGAGGAGCTGCATGACCTCCACCGACCGGCGCACCACCCCCGAAGGGTGCCGGAAGAGCGGGAAGTAGACGCGCTTCTCGTCCGCGAGCGCGCCGACCGCGATCGCGTGCATCTGGCGCACGATCTCAGGTTCGGCGACGCAGTCGGCGAGGACATCCTGGCGGTAGGTGATCGCTCCGGGCTCGTCGAGGCTCGCGAGGACGGCGCGCCTCGCCACCTCGCGGAGGAAGCCGTCGCCGCCCGACATCGCCTCGAACATCGTCTCCAGCTCGAGGTCCTGGGTGAGGTCCGGCGCGTTGCTCGGGAGCTCGGCCGAGAGGTCGAGGTCGCGGTCGGCGAAGAGGAGGTGCGCCTTCAGGACGTCGCTCTTCCAGGCGACGCGTCGCGGCGTGAGACGTCCTCCGCGCTCGGCTTGTCCGGCGTCCGCCCGTTCCCGGTCAGGTGCTGGCGGAGCCGCCGGTAGGTGAGCCCGCGCCGCTCGGCGAGCGCGAGGGCGTACGCCAGTCCGTCGGCGGGCCGACGCACGACCTTGTAGGTGCGCTCGGCGGGATTGTCGGGATCGACGGTGCTCACCATGCTCACCGTCGTCGGGCCGAAGGTCGCGAGCTCGTCGACGAAGGAGACGTAGACGCAGACGAGGTCGAGCTCGACGAGCCGCTCCATCACGCGGCTGCCGAGGAAGGTGGCGTCCGCCAGGGTTGTCGCGGTGAACGCCTCGTTGACGACGACGACGCTTTGCGGCGTCGCGCTGGTCAGGATCTCCCGCATCCGCACGACGTCGTCCTCGAGCTTGCCCGCCTGGCTCACGAGCTCCTCCTCCCGCTCAAAGTGGGTGAGGAGCTGGTCGTAGAGGTAGAGGCGAGCCGCGCTCCCCGGCACGGGGAAGCCGATCCCCGCGAGGTAGTGGAGCTGCCCGAAGGTCCTGGCGAAGGTGGTCTTGCCGCCCTGGTTGGGGCCGGAGACGACGAAGATCCGCTCGGCGCCCTCCAGGTGGAACTCGTTGCAGACGACCGGTGTGGACCTGCCCAAGAGCGAGCCGGCGAGCGCGAGGTCGAAGGTGTCGCGGGCGAAGACGGCCTTGGTCTCGTCTGACACCTCGGGGAGGCAGAAGGCGAGCCCGGCGGCCTCGAGCCGCGCGACGTGCTCGAGGTAGGCGAGGAATACCTGGACCTCCCGGTCGAAGTCGCCGACGACCTCGTCGAGGTAGCCGTGATGGCGCGTGCAGAACTCGTCCAGGGCAGAGAAAGCGCCGGGGAAGAGCCGCGCGACGAGGTCCAGGACCTGAGCCTCGACGTGGTTCATCTCCGGATAGTCGGGGAAGCCGACCCGGTAGTCCTTCGCCGCTCCTTGGGCGAACTTCTCGAAGCTCGCGAGCACTTCGGCG
This sequence comes from Acidimicrobiaceae bacterium, assembly GCA_027320205.1. Classification (GTDB taxonomy): domain Bacteria; phylum Actinomycetota; class Acidimicrobiia; order Acidimicrobiales; family Bog-793; genus JAKAOD01. The sequence continues at coordinate 228 of DAHVLW010000061.1, read as the reverse complement.
CTGTAGTCCGGCTCCGAGCCGTACGCGCGGACTCGCACGCGGTTGCCCTTGATGTGCACCGAATAGGCGACGGCGCCGAGGGCCGCGCGTACCCGGGCGACGTCGTCGGAGAGCGTCTGGAACGCCACCGACGAGGTGTAGCTGCTCAGACGGTCGAGCAGCCCCCGCAGCCCGCGTGACGCAGGGCCGGCGGCATCGAGGTCGCGGCCGAGGTCTGTGACCGCCCGG
>DAHVLW010000058.1:0-1535 GCA_027320205.1 Acidimicrobiaceae bacterium | reverse complement strand
GCCCCGCTGGTGCCTGATCCGACGGCGCCCGGATCGCTCGTGCCCGCCCCTACGGCGCCGGCCTGACGAAGCAGGGCGTTGAGGAGGTTGACGATCAGCACCAGGTAGAGGAGGGCGATCCCGCCTGCCGCGCCGAGACCGAGCTGCACCGAGGCGAGGAGCAGTCCGATGACGACGACCGTCGTGACCGCGAGGCGCGCCAGGGTCTGGGAGGCGAGGACCCGCTTCGGGTGGGCGACGGCGCTCGAGATGACCCGGGCGACCGATGTGGTGACGAGGCGGACGTTGGCCACCCCGAGGGCGAGCCCGACGCACGCGCCGATCCCGACGAGCAGGTGACCGGCCAGGGCCGAGACGCCGAGGGCGACGACGGCGACGCCGGCACCGCCGAAGACGGTGCGGCGCAGCACCCGCGACACCGCAGGCAGCGAGAGTTGCTCGAAGAGGGCAGCGAGTCGGTCCATCTCTCGTCTCGGTGACGGCTGGCGCGCCAGCATCCGGGCGCTCCCGGGCCGGCGGCGCTGCAGGCTCCTACAGGTACCTCTTTATCTTCACGTACGTCACCGCGAGAGCGGCGCCCAATCCTAGTGCCAGGCCGGCGAAGGTCGACACGGTCTCCGAACCTGTCGCCGAACCCAGCCAGTAGCCGCCCCCCACCCCCGCTGCGATGCACGCCGCTGCAGTCGCACCGAGTCCGAGCAGGTCGGACACGCCCGGGCCCGGCCGTTGTCCCACTCGTGACCTATCCTCGCACCCCCGGCTCCCCGCCGGCAAAACGCGCGGGGCTGCCGGCGCCGGAGGCGGTGTCCCCTGTGCCGGCACCGCTGCCCGCGCCGGCGTCGCCGGGGCGCGCCGGGGCGGGCTGCCTCGCGCCCCGGCGCCGCAGCACGAGGCGCGGGTGCCGCTGGCGTCGCCTCGCGCGCCGCGGCGAGCTGAGGTCCCGCTCCCCGGCGACGGCGACCCCGGCACCCCCGCTCACCACGACGCTCACCGGACCGGCTGCCCGCGGCCCGGCGGTCCGGCCTTCCTCGCCGACCTCGGCAGCCGGCGTGGGCAGCCGGCCGGTGAAGGACGAGGCGGCGGCGGCAGCGCCGGCGGCCGAGGGGATGCGGGCGGTCGCGGCCTCGCGCCGGGCTCGAAGGCGAGACCCGGGAAGGAAGACCGTGTAGAGCCCGACGCCGAGGACGGCTACGGCGAAGGGGACGACGGGGTTGGCCCGGGGATCGAAGATCGGGACGAGGGCGAACGCCGAGAGCAGCGCCGTCCACGCCCAGAGGATCAGGACCGCCCGGCGATGGCCGTGGCCGAGGCGGACGAGGCGGTGGTGGAGGTGGCCGAGGTCGCGCTCGGCGACGCCGGTGCGCCGGACGGTCCGCCGCACGATCGCGAAGGCGGTGTCGAGGATCGGCACCCCGAGGATGAAGAAGGGGATGAAGAGCGGGGCGAAGCGGAAGAAGGTGAGACCGCTCACGTCGACGCCCGTGACTCCCGAGACGTTGCTCGTGCGCCCTCCGATGATCATCGTCGCGGCCGCC
>DAHVLW010000032.1:0-8107 GCA_027320205.1 Acidimicrobiaceae bacterium | reverse complement strand
CCACCTCGCGCCCGCCAGCGGTGGCGAGCTCCTCGGTCCCTCCCCCGCCGCCGCCGACAGCGCGGGCGGCCTCGGAGACGAGGATCTTCGCGTCGACGCCCGAGCCCCGGCGCGACGCCGCGACCAGGGCGACCCTGCCCGGGGCGGCGACGCCGACAAGGGCGACCGCCTCCACGCCGTCGTGGTCGCGCACGGCGAGCGCGAGGTCTCGCAGCTCGCCGGCGTCGAGGCCGTCGCGCCGCGCGGCGATCCTCGCACCGCCGAAGCGCTCGACGATCGCCCTCGCCTCGTCCAACAGCCGCGAACGGCGCAGCGCCCTGAGCTCGTCCTCGAGCGCGCGCTCGTGCTCGAGGTGGCGGCGCACGGCCGGCTCGAGCTCCGAGGCGGAGGTCCGCAGCTCCCCCGCGAGAGCCTCGATCGTCGCCTCCTGGGCGCGAAGGCGCCCCAGCGAGGCCTCGCCGGTCGTCGCCTCGATCCGGCGCGTGTTGGCGCCGATCGAGGACTCCGAGACGATGCGCAGCGGGCCGATCATCCCAAGGGCGTGGACGTGCGTCCCGCCGCACAGCTCGACGGAAGCCGCGCCGGCCTCCACGACGCGGACGACGTCGCCGTACTTCTCGCCGAAGAACGCGACGGCGCCGGAGCGCTCGGCCTCGGCCTTGGAGGTCTCGTAGACCCGGACCGGCTCGTCACGAAGGATCGCCGAGTTGACGAGCTCGTCCACCCGGGCGAGCTCGTCCGTCGTGAGCGCGGCGAAGTGGCTGAAGTCGAAGCGGAGGCGGTCGGGCGCGACCAGCGACCCCTGCTGCTGGACATGCGCTCCGAGCACCTCCCTGAGCGCCCAGTGGAGCAGGTGCGTTCCGGTGTGGTTCCTCCTGATCGCATCCCTCCGCTCCGCGTCCACCGCGGCGCCGACCTCCTCGCCCGGCTCGAGGCCCCCCTCGGCGATGTAGCCGGAGTGGACGAGGATCCCCTCCGTCGACCGAGTGGTGTCGAGCACGCGCATGCGTCCCGAAGGTCCTTCGATCATGCCGCTGTCGCCGACCTGGCCACCCCCCTCGGGGTAGAACGGGGTCGTGTCCAGCACCACGTCGACGTGCTCGGCACCCTCGGGTACGGCGCCGTCGTCGACGCCGCGCCGCTCGCCACCCCCCAGGCGTCGCTCGACGGCAAGGACCCGACCCTCGGCCGTCGTCGCCTGGTAGCCGACGAAGCGGGTCGGACCGAACTCCTCGAGGACCTCGCGCCACGTCCCGCCGCCCGAGCCTCGGCCGTCTGCGGCGCGCCCGGCCCGCCGCGCCCGCTCCCGCTGACCGGCCATCGCAGCGTCGAACCCGGCGCGGTCGACCTCGAACCCGCGCTCGCGGGCGAGCTCTACGGTGAGGTCGATCGGGAAACCGTAGGTGTCGTGGAGCTTGAAGGCCACCTCGCCGGCAAGGCTCCCCGCGCCGCTCTCGAGCTCGGCGTCGAGGAGCTCGCTCCCGACGCGGAGCGTGCGCAGGAACGCCTCCTCCTCGTGGGCGACGACGGTCTCGACGAGGCCCTTGTCGTGGGCGAGCTTCGGGTAGGCATCACCCATGACCTCGGCGACGGCGGCGACGAGCGTCGGCGCGGCGAGCCCGGAGGCACCCATCCGCCGGGCGCGCAGCACCGATCGGCGGATGAGGCGGCGAAGCACGTAGCCCCGTCCCTCGTTGGAGGGGAAGACGCCGTCGGAGACGAGGAAGGCGGCCGAGCGAGCGTGGTCGGCGAGGATCCTGAGGGCCACGTCTGCCTCGGCGTCGTCGCCGTAGCGGCGACCGCAGAGCGCCTCCGCGCACGCGATCAGGGGACGCAGCACGTCGGTCTCCCACACCGAGGGCACGCCCTGGAGCACGGCGAGCAGGCGCTCCATCCCGGCGCCGGTGTCGATGTTCGGCTTCGGAAGCGGCGCGAGCGAGCCGTCCTCCTGCCGGTCGTACTGGGTGAAGACGAGGTTCCACACCTCGACGTAGCGCTCCTCGCCGCCGGACGCGGGACCGCCATCCGCTCCGAAGCCCTCTCCACGGTCGAAGTAGACCTCCGAGCACGGCCCGCACGGCCCTGTGTCGCCCATCTCCCAGAAGTTGTCCTCACCCATTCGCTGGACGCACCCCGCCGGCACGCCGACGTCATCGACCCAGATGCGCTCCGCCTCGTCGTCGCCCTCGTGGACGGTGACCCACAGCCGCCCGGCGTCCAGACCGAGCTCTCCGGTCAGGAAGTCCCACGCGAATCGGATGGCGTCGTCCTTGAAGTAGTCGCCCCAGCTGAAGTTGCCGAGCATCTCGAAGAACGTGAGATGGCGCGAGGTCCTGCCGATCAGCTCGATGTCGTCGTGCTTGCCGCGCACGCGCACGCACCGCTGGATCGTCGTCGCGCGCGTGTACGGCGGGACCTCCTCCCCGAGGAAGTAGGGGATGAACTGGTTCATCCCCGCGTTCGTGAAGAGCGGGGCCCTCGGGTGGTGCGGGATCAGCCCCGCGGAGGGCACGGCGACATGGCCGCGCTCGACGAAGAAGCGCGTGAACGCGCTGCGAAGCTCCCCGGCCTCGATCGCCATCCGCCAAGCCCTCCTCGTCGCCGGCCCCACCGGCCGCCTTCCGCCAACGCGCCCACCGCCGATCGGCCGAGGCCGCTAGCCGGACTCGTCACCTCCCTGCTTGCGGTCGACTCCCGCCGCCCGCAAGCGCGCCAGGCGCTCTGCCACCTCCGCCTCGGCGCCGTGGCGGGACGGCTCGTAGTAGCGCGTCCCGGCGAGCTCCTCGGGCAGGTACCGAGCCTCGACCCAGCCTCGCGGGTCGTCGTGAGGATACTCGTAGCCGATCCCGTGCCCGAGCGACGCGGCGCCTCTGTAGTGCGCGTCGCGAAGGTGCGGCGGGACTGCGCCGAGGGGCTTCGCGGCGACGTCTGCCTCGGCGCGCCACAGCGCCGCCGCCGTTCGGTTCGACTTCGGGGCGCAGGCCAGGTGGACGACGGCCTGGGCGAGGTTGAGCCCTGCCTCCGGCAGCCCGACCCGCTCGAGGGCGCTCGCCGCCGCCTCGGCGACGAGCAACGACGTCGGGTCCGCCATGCCGACGTCCTCGCTCGCCAGGATGACGAGCCGCCGGGCGACGAAGCGCGGGTCCTCACCGGCCGCGAGCAGCCGAGCCAGCCAGTAGACCCCGGCGTCGGGGTCCGAGCCGCGGATCGACTTGATGAACGCAGAGGCGATGTCGTAGTGCTCGTCGCGTCCGTGCCGCATCGCCCTCGTCGTGCGCGCCGCCTCGGCATGCTCGACGGTCACGTGCGCCTTTCCGGGCACGCCCGCGCCGGCGGCGAGCGCCAGCGCGACCTCGACCGTCGTCAACAGGGCCCGCGCGTCACCCTCGGCGAGGTCCACGCAGGCCGAAAGGGCGTCGGCGTCGATCGTCGCTCCCTCCGCCGCCGCTGCGCGCGTCGCGAGCGCCACGAGGTCCTCCCGCGACAGCGGCTCGAAGCGCCACAGGGTCGAGCGCGAGAGCAGCGGCCCGTTGAGCGAGAAGAACGGGTTCTCCGTCGTGGCGCCGAGCAGCACGACGGTGCCGTCCTCGACGCCGGGGAGGAGCGCGTCCTGCTGGGAGCGGCTGAAGCGGTGGATCTCGTCGAGGAACAGGATCGTGCCCCTCCCCTCTGCTCCGAGGCGACAGCGGGCCTCGTCGAGCACGGCGCGCACCTCGGCGACCCCTGCGCTCACGGCCGAGAGCTGCACGAAGGACTTCTCGGTCCTCGCGGCCGCGAGGCGGGCGACGGTGGTCTTGCCCGATCCCGGTGGTCCGAAGAGCACGGCCGACGAGAGGCGGTCGGTCTCGATGAGCACCCTCAGCGGCGAGCCAGGTCCGAGGAGGTGCTGCTGGCCGACCACCTCGTCGAGGCTGCCTGGCCGCATCCTCGCGGCGAGAGGCGCCCGGCGGGCGAGCTCCTGCTCGGCGGCGGCGTCGAAGAGGTCGGGCCCCCTCCTGCCTCTCGAGGTCACCCCACGATCTTGATCCCGAGCTCGCCGAGCTGGCGGGGCCCGAGCGGCCCCGGCGCCCCGGTCATCAGATCGGCGCCGGACTGGGTCTTCGGGAAGGCGATGACCTCCCTGATGTTCTCCTCGCCGGCGAGGAGGGCGACGAGCCGGTCGATCCCGAAGGCGAAGCCGCCGTGGGGGGGCGCGCCGTAGCGGAACGCCCCGAGAAGGAACCCGAAGCGCGCCTCGGCCTCGACATCGCCCATCCCGAGGACGGAGAAGACGCGGCGCTGGATGTCGGCCCGGTGGATCCGGATGCTTCCCGAGCCGAGCTCCCAGCCGTTCAGCACGAGGTCGTAGGACAGCGCCCGGACGGCGAGCGGGTCGGTCTCGAGCAACGCGAGGTCTTCGGGGTTCGGCATGGTGAAGGGATGGTGGGCCGCCTGCGGCCGCCCGAGCTCGTCGACGCCGTCGAAGAGCGGGAAGTCGACGACCCAGGCGAAGCGCTGGCCGCCCGAGGAGACGGTTGGACGGGCGAGGTCGAGGCGGAGCTGGCCGAGCACCTCGCAAGAGCGGCGGTGCTCCCCGGCGACGAGGAGGACGAGGTCGCCGGCACGCGCGCCGCAGGCCGCGAGGATGCCGGCGCGTTCCTCGTCGGAGAGGAACTTGGCGACGGGTGAGTCGACGCCGAGCCCTGCCGGCTCGTCACTCGGCACGACCCGCATCCAGACCAGGCCGGCGGCGCCGAGCGCCTTCGCCCGCTCGACGAGCGCGTCGAGCCGGGCGCGCCCGGTGGCCGCGCCGCCCTCGTGCACGATCTCCTTGACGCTCGGCGCCCGCAGCGCCTTCAGCTCGCTCGCGGCGAGCACGCCCGAGACGTCGACGATCTCCATGCCGAAGCGGAGGTCCGGCTTGTCCGACCCGTAGCGGGCGATCGCCTCCGCCCAGGTCATCTCCTCGAACCGAGAGGGCCGTTCCCCGGTCACCGCCTCGGCCGCGTCCTTCACGGCCTCGGTCACGAACGAGCGGACGTCGGCCTCCCCGACGAAGGACGCCTCCAGGTCGAGCTGGGTGAACTCGAACTGGCGGTCGGCGCGCAGGTCCTCGTCCCTGAGACAGCGCGCGACCTGGTAGTAGCGGTCGATCCCGCCGACCATCGAGAGCTGCTTCGCGATCTGCGGGCTCTGCGGCAAGGCGTAGAAGCTCCCGTGCTGCAGGCGCGACGGCACGACGAACTCCCGTGCCCCCTCGGGGGTCGGCGTCCAGAGCAGCGGGGTCTCGATCTCGACGAAGCCGAGCCGCTCCATCGCCCGCCGGAGGGCCGAGTTGACAGATGCGCGCAGCCGCAGGTTGCGCTGCATGCGCGTGCTGCGCAGGTCGATGTAGCGGTACTTCAGGCGGACGGCCTCGTCGACCTCTGTGTGGCCGGCGAGGACGAACGGCGGCGGGTCTGCTTCGTTCAGTACCTCCACCCGGCAGTCGGCGAGCTCGACCTCGCCGGTCTGAAGCGAGGGGTTGGCCGTGCCGGCCGGCCGCAGCCGGACGGCCCCGCTCACCTTGACGACGTGCTCCGGTCTTGCCGCGTCGGCGCTGGCGACCACGCACTGCACGACGCCGGTGTGGTCCCGCACGTCGAGGAAGGCGAGGTGCTCGCCGTGCTCCCGCCGGCGCGCGACCCATCCGCAGACGGACACCTCCCGCCCGGCGTCGGCCGCACGCAGCGTTCCGCAGTAGCCCGTGCGCATGCCCACCGGCTCCGGCGGGGTCAACCCAGCCATCCCGACACCGCCGTGAGGAAGTCCTGCCGTCCCACGCGTCGCTGCCCGGCGGCGGCGCCATCGGTGGTGTCGGCCCCGTCGACGGCGCCCGCGCCGTCGCGGTGGAGGCCCCGGAGCGTCACCGTCCCGGTGGTCTCCTCGTCGCGCCCGACGATCACGGCGAGGCGCGCCCCGGAGCGATCGGCCTGGCGGAGCTGGGCTCTCAGGGACCGGTCGTCGAAGGCGCGGGTCGCGGAGATGCCGGCTCGCCGCAGCTCGTCGGCCAGCTGCGTCGCCGCGCGCCCCCCGACCAGGTCGACGACGAAGACCTCCGGCGCGCGGTCACCAAGCCCGGCGACCCCCTCGGCGGCGCAGGCAAGGAGGATCCGCTCGACGCCCGTGCCGAAGCCGATCCCGGGGGTCGGCGGACCACCGAGCGCCTCCGCCAGCCCGTCGTAGCGGCCTCCACCGCCCAGCCCGTTCTGCGCCGCGTCGAGCGACGTCGCCGCGAACTCGAACGTGGTGCGCGTGTAGTAGTCGAGCCCTCGCACGAGCGTGTGGTCGCGCCGCCAGGCGATCGCAAGCGCGTCGAGCCCGCCCGTCACGCGCTCGAAGTGCTCGCGGCAGGGACCGCACAACGCCTCGGCGAGCTTCGGCGCCCCTTCGGCGACGCCCCGGCACTCCGGCTTCTTGCAGTCGAGGACCCGGAGCGGGTTCTTCGCGTAGCGCAGGCGGTGCTCGTCGCAGAGCTCGGAGCTCCGGGCCTCGAGGTGGGCGGCGAGCTCGATCCGGTAGGCGGGCATGCAGGCGCCGTCGCCCATGGAGCTCACCTTGAGCTCGACGCCGGCGAGCCCGAGCGAGCGGTAGAAGGCGGCAAGCAGCGCGATCACCTCGACGTCGAGCTCGGGGTCCGGCGAGCCGAGCGCCTCGACTCCGAGCTGGTGGTGCTGCCGGTACCGCCCCGCCTGCGGGTGCTCGTAGCGGAACGCCGGCGTCAGGTACCAGCATCTCCACGGCACCGGCGGGCGGTGCTGGACGTAGGCGCGCACCACCGAGGCGGTCCCCTCGGGGCGCAGCGCGAGCGAGCGCCCGCCCTTGTCCTCGAAGACGTACATCTCCTTCGTGACGACGTCGGACTCCTCGCCGACGCCGCGACGGAAGACCCCGACGTCCTCGAACATGGGACTGACGACCAGCTCGTAGCCGAAAAGGTCCACGGTGCCCGCAAAACAGGACACGACGTCGGCGAAGCGCGCGCTCTCCGCCCCGATCAGGTCGCGGGTGCCGATCGGCGCCTTGAAGGCGCTCACCTCGAGGCGAGCTGCCTGGCCCCGCCCCTGCCCGGCAGGATCCGGTAGGCGTCGTAGACGCCCTCCAGCTGGCGGATCGCCCCGAGCAGCGAGTCGAGGTGCGCCGCGTCGGCGAGCTCGCACTCGAAGCGCATGCGCGCGACCCTATCCGCGCCGGCCTGCGAGGACGACGAGAGGATCGCGACGTGGTGCTCGGCGAGCAAGTGCGCGACGTCGGCGAGCAGCTGGGAGCGGTCGAGGCTCTTGATCTCGATCGCCGCGACGAACACGCCGCTTCGGTCGGCGTCCCATTCCACCTCGATGAGCCGCTCGCCGTCGCGTCCCGCGAGGGCGAGCGCGTTCACGCAGCCGACCCGGTGGACCGAGACGCCGCGGCCTCGGGTGACGAAACCGATGATCTCGTCGCCTGGTACCGGCGTGCAGCAGCCGGACAGCCGCACCATGACGTCGTCCAGGCCTTCGACGTAGATCCCCGCCGATCCCGGGCGGCGCGACCCGGCGCGCCGCGGCTGGAACGCCGTCGTCGGAAGCTGGACCCCGGGACCGAGGCCGTCGCGCTGGAGCCGTTGGACGACGGCGCGAGCCGAGGTGTGCCCCTCGCCCACCGCCGCGTGGAGGGCGTCGAGGTCGGCGAAGCCGAGCCCGGTCGCCACCTCGAGCAAGGTCGCAGAGCCCGAGAGCTTCTGCGCCGGAAGGCCCTCGCGCCGAAGCGCCTTCAGCACCTCCTCGCGCCCGCTCTCGATGGCGTCCTCGCGACGCTCTCTCGAGAACCACTGGCGGATCTTGTTGCGCGCGCGGGGCGAGACGACGATCTTCAGCCAGTCGCGTGAGGGCCCGGCGCCTGGCACCTTCGAGGTGAAGATCTCGACGGTGTCTCCGGACTGGAGCTTGGCGTCGAGCGGCACCAGCCTGCCGTTGCGCCGCGCCCCGACGCACCGGTGGCCGACCTCGGTATGGATCGCGTAGGCGAAGTCGATCGGCGTCGCCCCGGCGGGAAGCGTCACGATCTCGCCCTTCGGCGTGAAGATGTAGACCTCGTCCTGCTCGAGGTC
>DAHVLW010000031.1:0-6373 GCA_027320205.1 Acidimicrobiaceae bacterium | reverse complement strand
GCCGCGGCGGCGCGCGAGGTGGCGAGCTCGACCGACTGGCTGCACCTCGATGTGATGGACGGGCACTTCGTGCCGAACATCACCATCGGCCCTCCGGTGGTCTCCTCGCTCCGGCGCCACAGCGGCGCCTTCTTCGACTGCCACCTCATGATCAGCGAGCCGCAGCGCCACCTCGAGGCGTTCCGCCGTGCCGGTGCGAGCCTGACCACGGTCCACGTCGAGGTCGGCCGGACCGCCGCGCTCATCGAGCAGATGCGCGGCCTCGACCTCCGCGTCGGCCTGGCCTGCAACCCCGACACGCCGCTCGAGTCCGTGGAACCGTTCCTCGAGCACATCGACCTGTTGCTCGTGATGACCGTCTTCCCGGGCTTCGGCGGTCAGGAGTTCATGCCCGAGGTGCTCCCGAAGGTCGCCGCCGCCCGAACGGCGATCGAGCGCGGCGGGCTCCCCGCGGTCGTCGAGGTCGACGGGGGGATCGACGTCGACACGGCCGCGAGCGCCGCGGAGGCGGGCGCGAGGGTGTTCGTGGCGGGAAGCGCCGTCTTCGGCGCCGAGTGCCCGTGGCAGGCCGTCGAGCGCCTGGCCAGGGCGGCGAGGGCAGGCGCCGCTGCTCGGGCGGGCGCTGGCGGTGACGGCGCCGGACGGCAAGGCTAGATCCGTGCTCCGCCTCGTCCTCCCCAAGGGATCGCTCGAGCGGGCGACGCTCGAGCTGTTCGCCGCCGCCGATCTCGCCGTGCAGCGCGGCTCGGACGTCGACTACCGCGGGACGATCGACGATCCCCGCATCGCCGAGGTCCGGATCCTGCGCCCCCAGGAGATCCCCGTCTACGTCGCCGAGGGAATCTTCGACCTCGGGATCACCGGGCGGGACTGGATCGAGGAGACCGGCGCCGAGGTCGCCTCCCTCGGCCAGCTCCGGTACTCGAAGGCGACGAGCTCGCCGATACGGGTCGTGCTCGCCGTCGAGGGGTCCTCGCCATGGCGCGCCCCCGGCGACCTTCCCGAAGGGGTCCGGGTCTCGACGGAGTACCCGAGCATCACCGCGCGCTACCTTGCCGAGCACGGCGTGAAGGCGGACGTGCGGCTCTCCCACGGCGCGACGGAAGCGAAGATCCCCGAGATCGCCGACGCGGTGGTCGAGATCACCGAGACCGGCCGCGCGATCAGGGCCGCCGGGCTGCGGGTCGTCGCGACGATCCTCGAGTCCTACACAGAGCTGGTCGCCAACCCTTCCACCGTCGCCGACCCGGCCAGGGCCCACGCGATGCGCCAGATCCTCACCCTGCTCCAGGGCGCTCTCGAGGCGAGAGGGAAGGTGCTCGTCAAGCTCAACGTCGGGGAGGACCAGCTCGAGGACGTGATCGCCGTGCTCCCGTCGATGCGCTCGCCGACGGTCGCCAAGCTCTTCGGCGGGGGCGGCTACGCGCTCGAGACCGTCGTCCCGAAGTCGGCGATCAACGTCTTGATCCCCGAGCTCAAGGACCGCGGCGCCACCGACATCCTCGAGCTCCCCCTGCAGAAGATCGTCCACTGAGATCGTCCGTACAGCGCGAAGGCGACATGCAGGCACGGGGCGGAGGCGGGGAGGGAGGGCGCGTGCTCGCCGACGAGCCCGCCCGTGCGGCAGGCGACCTCCGGGCCGCGACGACGCGCGTCGTCGCGGGAACGGTCGCGGACTTCGACGACGAGGTCGGGCTGGGCGTCGTCGAGGCGGCCGAGGGGCGTTTCGGCTTCCACTGCGCCGAGATCGCCGACGGGACGCGGCACGTCGAGCGGGGTGCAGGCGTGCGCTTCCGGCTCGTCCCGGGCCGCGGCGGCCGTTTGGAAGCCCGGGACCTGCGCCCGGCGTGAGGGTCCTGGCGCGGCCGGCGCTCGCCGGCTCGCCGGGGACCGCGGGTCGGACCGCCGGCGCCGGGCCGCCGGCGCCGGGCGGAGCGCTGGCGTCGGGGACAGCGACGGTCAGCCGGGGGCTCCGCCCCTCTCGCCGGCCGTGGGCGCGCCCGTTGCCGGGGGTGCGCCGGCGATCTGGACGTAGGTGAGGCGGATCGAGGCGAGCGCCTCTCGTAGGGAGGTCGTCGCCTCCCCGAGCCGCTCGCCGAGCGCCTCGACGACCGCGCCGAGGGCGTCGATCGCGAGCCGTGCCGCATCGAGATGCGGTGGCCGCTCGCGAAGGTGGAGCACCGCCAGCTGGAACAACCCGTAGCAGTGATTGGCGACGACGTCCTCGGCCGGCGCGGCGGCGAGCTGGCGCTCGAGCTCGGCCATCTCGGCGCGAAGCGACTCCTCGTCCTCGGCGCCGAGCTCTGGCTCGGGACCTCCGGGCGGGGCGGCGGCGCCGGGCGGGGCGGCAGCGCCGGGCGCTTCCCCGCTCGAGGGCGGGGCGCCGCCGGACGCGCCTGCCGGCCCGGGCGGTCCGGGCTCGCCCGGCCGGGGCACGCGGTGCTCCCCTCCGGGTGTCCAGAGGCTGCTCACGGCTGCTATCCTACGGGAAACTGATCTGGGAAAGCGGGGCCGCGGATTCCACGACTCCCACCCGGTCACCGCTGCTCGCCGCTCGGCAACCGGCGACGCCCCGGCGTGTGCACCGGGTTCCTCGGTGGTCGAGCCGCGTGCGCTGCTCTCGTGGCGCAGGCGACCGTCCGGCGTCGCGGTTCCCACCGAGAGGAGTGATGCCAGATCTCGACTGCCCCCGCCATCAACGAGCCGCGGATGAACGACCGCATCCGGGCTCGTGAGGTCCGTCTCGTCGACCCCGACGGCAACCAGCTCGGCATCAAGCTGCTTCCTGAGGCGCTGGCGATCGCCAGGCAGATGGACCTCGACCTCGTCGAGGTGGCGCCGCTCGCGACCCCTCCCGTCTGCCGGATCATGGACTACGGGAAGTTCAAGTTCGACGAGGCGCAGCGGGCGAAGGAGTCTCGGCGCAAGGCCAGCAACGTCGGGATCAAGGAGATGAAGTACCGCCCGAAGATCGGGCAGGGGGACTTCGACACGAAGACCCGCCAGGTGGCACGGTTCCTCGGCGAGGGGCACAAGGTGAAGGTCACGATCATGTTCCGTGGCCGGGAGGTCTTCCACCCGGAGCTCGGCAGGAGGATCCTCGACCGGATCGCCGAGCAGGTCGACGGCACCGCGAGGGTCGAGACCGAGGCCCGACTGGACGGGCGGAACATGGTGATGGTGCTGGCGCCGGACAAGCGGGCGCGCCAGTCCCAGCAGGCCCGCGCCCAGGCGTCGGCGGGTCAGGCGACGGCGCCCGCGGACGCGGCGGCGCCGGCCGGCGAGCGGGGACCGGGGGCTGGACCGGCGCCTGGGAGCGACGGGGCGCAGAGCGGAGAGGGCTGATCGACGATGCCGAAGATGAAGACGGACCGCGGCGCTGCCGCGCGGTTCCGGGTGACCGGGACCGGCCGGCTGATGCGCCGCAAGGCGAACCTGAACCACCTGCTCGAGAAGAAGTCCTCGGTGCGCACGCGCCGCCTCGGGCGGCCGGCGGAGGTCTCCGCCGGCGACCGCCGGCAGGTCCGGCGACTGCTCGGCCTCTGAGCCGCGGGCAGGCGCCGGCCGGTCTCGGGCGGCACAGGGGAGAACTCAGCGAAAGGAGCATCCATGGCCAGGGTGAAGCGCGCCGTCCATGGCAGGAAGCATCGACGGACGGTGCTCGAACGGGCGAAGGGCTACTACGGGAACAAGTCTCGCTCGTTCCGCGCGGCGAACGAGCAGGTGATGCACTCGCTCCAGTACGCCTACCGCGACCGGCGCGCCCGCAAGGGCGACTTCCGCAAGCTCTGGATCCAGCGGATCAACGCGGCGGCGCGCCTCGAAGGGACGACGTACTCCCGGCTCATCGCCGGGCTGCACCGTGCCGAGATCGGCGTCGACCGTAAGCAGCTCGCCGATCTCGCAGTGCGCGACCCCGCGGCGTTCGCCAAGCTCGTCGCCCTCGCCACGAGCGCGCTCGGAGCCGATGGCGCCTCCTCCCACGAGGAGGCGACGACGCTCGGGGCCGCGGCCGACCGCGGGGCTGGGAATGCCCGGGTCGAGGGCGCCGCGACCGCCGTGGCTGCCGGCGACGAGGGCCCCGGCGGCGAGGTGGACGCGAGCGGCGCGGTCGAGGCCACGGAGGCCGCCTCCTGAGCGAACCGGCGCTCGGGCTGCGCCACCAGCGAGTCCAGCGGCTGCGGCGCCTGCTGCGCCAGCGCAGCGTGCGGCGCGCAGACGGCGCGTTCGTCCTCGAGGGGGTGAAGCTGCTCGAGGCGGCGCTGTCAGCCCGGGCTCCGGTGGAGGCCGTGTACTTCGCGCCCGAGGCGATCGCCTCGCCGTCGGCCGCCCGCGTGCTCGTGGCCGTGCAAGCCGCCGGCGTGAGGACCTTCGCGCTGCGGCGCCAGGTGATCGAGCGCGTCGCCGACACGACGACGCCCCAGCCAGTGATGGCCGTCGCCGGGCGCGTCGACGTCCCGCTCGAGGCCGCCGTCGCGCGCGCCACGCCCTTCGCACCGGTCGTCGTCTGCGTCGACGTCCGCGACCCGGGCAACCTCGGCGCGATCGTCCGCAGCGCCGGCGCTGCGGGCGCCGCTGCCGTCGTCGCCTGCGACTCCTGCGCCGACCTCTACAACCCGAAGACGGTGCGCGCGACGGCGGGCGCGCTGTTCGGGGTGCCGCTCGTCCTGGAGCGGCCGGCGGCCGAGGTCCTCGCCGAGCTCGGGCGGGCCGGCTACCGCCGCGTCGGGGCCGTCGCCCGGGACGGGGGCGACTACGCGGTCATGGAGCTGCCCGAGCATCTCGCGCTGGTGCTCGGCAACGAGGCGCAGGGACTCGACGAGGCGACGGCGCGGCTGCTCGACGACTCGGTGACCGTGCCGATGCCGGGCGTCACCGAGTCGCTCAACGTCGCGATGGCGGCGACGGTGCTGCTCTTCGACGTCGCGCGCCGGCGCCGGTCGCTCGCGGGCCGCGCCCCGTGACCTCCCCTACCATGACGGGACGATGACGCCGATCGAGGCCGGAGACGCGCCCGTCGCCGGGTCGATCCGGCGCTTCGCCGCGGACGCCGCCGAGCGCGTGGCCGGGGCGACGGGCCTCGCCGAGCTCGAGGCCCTGCGCTCCGAGCTCACCGGCAGGCGCTCGCCCGCCGTCGGCTGGAAGCGCTCGCTCGGCGGCCTCGACGAGGTCGAGCGGCGCGAGCTCGGCCGGCTGCTCAACGAGGCGCTCCAACAGGTCGAGGCCCTCGTCGAGCAGCGTCGCGAGGCGTTCCAGCGCGACGAGCGGGCGGCGCGGCGTGCGGGGGACCGGATGGACCTCACCGAGGTCCCCCCAGGCAGGGGACCGGGACATCTCCACGTCGTGACCCAGGTCCGCGAGGAGCTCGAGGACGTCTTCGTCGGGATGGGCTACGAGATCGCCGACGGACCGGAGGCGGAGTCGGAGTGGTACAACTTCACCGCTCTCAACATGCCTCGCGACCATCCGGCGCGCAGCATCCAGGACAGCTTCTACCTCGCGACGGGCGACCGGGAGACGTACCTGTTGAGGACGCAGACCTCGCCGGTCCAGGTGCGACTGCTCGAGCGCGGCTCGCTGCCGCTCTACGCGGTGGCACCGGGCCGCGTCTACCGTCGCGACACCGCAGATGCCCGTCACCTGCCGGTCTTCCACCAGATCGAGGGCATCGTCGTCGACCGTGGCGTGACCTTCGGCGACCTCGCGGGGACGATCGAGACCTTCGTCACGGCCATCTTCGGCTCCTCGACGGCGACGAGGCTGCGACCGGGGTACTTCCCCTTCACCGAGCCCTCGGCGGAGTTCGAGGTCACGTGTGCGATCTGCCGCGGAGAGGGGTGCCGGACCTGCAGCCAGACCGGCTGGATCGAGCTCGGGGGCTCCGGGATGATCCACCCTGCCGTGCTCGAGTCCGCCGGCGTCGACCCCGAGGAGTGGACCGGCTTCGCCTTCGGTTTCGGCATCGACCGGATCGCGATCATGCGCCACGGGATCGAGGACATCCGGATCCTGCTCGAGAACGACGTCCGCTTCCTCGCGCAGCTCTGAGGCGCGGGTCCGAGAACGACGTGCGCGTCCCGCTGTCCTGGCTGAGCGACTTCGTCCCGCTCACCGTCGACGCGAGCGATCGCGCGGCGGTCCGCGAGCTCGGCGGCGTCCTCGACTCGCTCGGCCTCGTCGTCGAGGGCATCGAGCGCGTCCCTGCCCCCGCCGGGCAGGTGGTGCTCGCCCGGGTCCTGGAGATCGCGCCGATCCCCGGCGCCGACCGTATCCGCCAGGTGGTCGTCGACGAGGGCACCGGCGAGGCCCGGCGCATCGTCTGCGGGGCGACGAACTTCGCCGTCGGCGACGTGGTCCCGCTGGCAAAGGTCGG